>JAAZGI010000443.1 GCA_012511315.1 Clostridium sp. | reverse complement strand
TTCTAAAAGTGTGTGTAATTTATGTTCTTTTATAATTACTCCCTACTCGTTATTTGCAATGGATATTGGCAAAAGTTAGATATTTTTAAGGGGCGTCTTTAACTTCAGGGTGTTTAATGGAGTCCTGGAGTAAATCGTCTAGTTCCTTCATTTCCAAGGGTGATAGGTGTCGAATAACGCCTTCTTCTTGGTCACCCAGCAGTATATTCATGATTCGAATTCGCTTTAGGTTAACCACTCGGTAATCGAGGAATTCACACATTCTGCGAATTTGTCGATTTAGGCCTTGGGTGAGTATAATTCGGAACTGGCGTGTGGATAACTTTTCCACGGTGCAAGGTTTGGTGACCGTATCTAGGATGGGAACGCCGTGGGACATGTTGTGAATAAACTCATCGGTTATGGTTTTATTAACGGTAACAATGTATTCTTTTTCATGATTGTTGGTACTACGAAGAATTCGATTCACGATATCACCATCATCAGTAAACAAAAGGAGTCCTTGAGAATCTTTGTCTAAACGACCGATGGGAAAGATTCGTTCAGGATAATTAATATAGGAGATCACATTCCCCTTAACAGACTCATTGGTGGTGGTCTCCAGCCCCCTTGGCTTATTAAAAGCTAAATAAACGTTTTTCTTTTTCTTTTCCAGGGTTTTGCCGTCTACCGTAACTTGATCCCCAGAGAAAACTTGAGAGCCAATCACTGCAAGGTCTCCATTAATGCGTACTCGCCCGTCTTCAATTAGGCGGTCAGCTTGGCGTCGTGACGTGTAGCCAGATGCCGATATATATTTATTTATTCGGGTTGATTCTGATTTCATTTTTGATACCTCTATTTAAATTGATGAATCGTGCAATTTGCTTTCTTTCCCTTATTATACATGGTCTTATGGCTGTATTGTTTGAGATTCACAGAGATTTAAATCAATTACGAAGGAAGGTCTATGAATAAAGTTTGAACATTATGTAAAGGGGTGTTACAATCTTTTACAAATGCTCTAATTTCAGAGTAAAATGTAGAGTAAGAAGAGTATTTTGGAAAAAATCAGTCATCAACATCAGCGTGTATAACATTACTTTAATGGTTAGAGTTTCTGAATTGTGAACTCTTAAGAATAAAGACCAAGTTTAATTTGAAGAATAAGTGTAAAATGGAGGAATAAAATGGAAACTAATAAAATCATTGTCTACACATCAACCACATGTCCATACTGTGACATGGCCAAAGAGTATTTTAAAACAAAAAGTATTCCCTATGAGGAGAAAAGCACAGCAAACCCAGAAAATAGAAAAAAGTTGGTGTCAATGGGGATTCGAGGCGTACCAGCTATTTTTATAGGTGAAAATTATTTTGTAGGCTTTGACCCAGTAGAAATTGAGAAACTGATGAGTGAAACATATTTAGAAGGCGAAGAGCAACAAATCGAAGCGGATTCCCAACAGGAAGCGGCTGTGTTAAATCAAGTAGATCCTAGCGATGCTTCCTTAGAAGATGAAGGGGCTGAAGATGTTTCAGGATCGGTGAATGTTGAAGAGAAGGTGCTAGTTGAAGAGAAAGAGCTAGTTGAAGAAAAAATACAAATAAATCCAAATGAAGACCATAAAAAGATAAAAACTCAAAAGGAGGAAGGAAATATGAAAAAGTATATATGTCAGGTTTGTGGATATGTTTATGATCCAGCAGATGGGGACGAAGACAATGGAATTGCGCCAGGAACATCCTTTGAAGCATTACCTGAAGATTGGGTATGTCCGCTATGTGGCGTAGGAAAAGATCAGTTTGAAGTTGAATAAATAGTTTAAAACCTATTTTCTTTAAACGAATAACATCTGAACTGGGCTTCTTAGGTATCCCGATTCTATGTTAAATTTGAGAGGTTGGTACTAAGCGTATCGACCTTTTTTTAGGACAAACCTTTAGTAGAGCCCATTTTCGAGGTTTTTGATATGTAGTTGTACTTAATCTAGTTGGTATTCATATAACCAATAAAAGCTACCCTAGTTTGGATTTGAATCCAAGCTAGGGTAGCTTTTATTTAATCTATTTGTTATTTTATGGGAGATAAAATAAACCCGTTGCCATCACCTTGGTTAACTTTGATGCGGAGGTTATTTCTTTGAATTTGATGGGAAGTATCTTCTCCTTTAAATTCATTTTCATCAAAGTAACCTTCAACCACAATTAAGGTGAGCTCACTATTTTGGGTTAGGAGATTTTGGTCGAGGGCTTCGGCTAAGAAACGAGCCAAGGTTGAATCGATGGTTTTATTGGAATAAACAACATCAGCTAACACACTGCGACCATCTGAGTTGAGACCTTGTGCTTCAACCATTCGGCCGTAGCGATTAAAAGAAAAGCTAGCTTCTACTTTGCCCATCACGGTAAAGCTGCGAACCGGTTGATAAAATGTGTAAGCAAAGAAAATGAAGAGAAAAATAAGGGCTGCTACTAGAGTCGCGAAAATCATAGCACGCTTTGGCTTTACAATTGGCTTGGAGCCTGTGATGAAATCACCAGTGTTAGAACTACGCAGGGATGGATCTAAGTATAGAAACTCTCCAAAAGGTGTTAATACGACTGATGTGACACCATAATCTTTTAGCTTGATGCCTTGATTTCTGCGAAGGGGTGTTTTGCTTCGATCCAACTTGGTACCAATTGAAAGTTGCCTTGCCAAGAAGGAATGATCACCTATTCCAAACAAAAGCATATAAGCAACGATGAGATTTTGGTTAACCTTAATAAACTCGACGGGATAGCCAGTGTTTTCAGAGATATCTGACATTGGCAGTTTCTTTGTCATCACCAGGGAATGGGCAATGGCATCATTATTGATCAGGTCGAGGGCTATATTTAATATTTTATTACGATCAGTATAACTGACTTCTCGCTCGGAAAGTTTTCGCAGCGAGATATTGTAGTCAGTCAATTCTTTGAGAAAGCTCCGGATATCTTTGCGCAGACGCACACGGTCTCCGTCAGAGTAGACGTAGTCCTTGGAACGTTCTATAAAGACATAGCGGCTGCTTGTTAATTTATTCATGTTAATCACCATAATCATTATAAGGGTAAAAGGATTCAAATACATCCTTAGAATAAAAATATCACCCTTGCTGGTTTATATTGTTTTGCAAATAAAATAATATGAAAGTAAGAATCGATTGTTTATAGGAGTTATTGTATTAACCGCAGAAGATTATGCAGGAAATTAGTTTTTAGAAAAGAGGGCATGATAAAGCAAGCTGTACAGGAATAGATTTGCTTTATCAAACTTGTTTTGCTTATTTAAGAAGGTGTCATTTATTATAAGAAATTTTGTTTAAGGAAGGTTTCTTTAAGGAAGGTTTGTTTAAGGAGGATTCGTTTAAGGGCGTAGCTTTGATTGTTTTGGTAGTCTAATCTTATTCTAAGTAATCAGTCTTAGCGTTTTTTCGTATCTAGATTTAAACTGGGCGATGAGAAGATAAAAGATAGAGTGCTGATTTAAATACAGTGATAAAGATTATGGATCTGAAACGGGCAAAATGGGGTTTGGGCAGAAAGTGACAACTTCACCCTGCCTTGAAAGTTTACAGAGTTGGCTTTCTATTATATAATCAGCCTAATAAGTTATTACAGAAAGGTTACAATTATGAAAAAACCTAGAAATTCTAAAACGTATATGATTCTAGGACTGCTTCTCCTGATGGGAGCAGTTGTTTTCTGCTACCCGAAAAGCTCACCAGCTTCAGCTGAGGCATCGAGCTTGTTTAAAGCAATGGCCTCAAAGATTGACAATAAATTGAGATTTTACACCGTAGATGCTCAGGGTACAACCCAAGGGGGCGTCATTATTTTTCCCGATGATCATGAAGATCCAGTGAGCTATGCGCCCATGGCCAAAAAAATATCAGCTATGGGATTCGAAGTTCGAGTTGCCAGGTATCCTTTGGGAAGAACGAGCTTTAAAACAGACTATGAAAAGATATTGCCAGAAGTTAGGGATATAGGATGGGTATCGATAGGAATTGGCAAAGGGGCTAACAAAGCATGTTTCCTCGGGGACCAATCCACCAAGGTAAAAGGCTTAATTTTGATTGGCTCGTGTAGTTCAGAGGTGAACTTAAACGATAATGATTTACAGATTATCATGTATCAGGAGGAATCAAATCTGGTGGGTGATGAGCGAATGGAACAAATCCGGAAAAAATTACCAGCTGACACAGAATTTAAAATAATAGCATCAAAAGATCAAATCCTTGGCCAATTAATGGCATCAATGGAAGAAAACTATAGGGCTAACAGCAGTCTAAAAGATATCTTGAGCCAAGAGATTCATGATATTTTAATAACTAAGCCAATCCTATCTGAGAATGGTGATTAATTGAAACAAGCATAGAAAAGCAGGAAAAGACGCCTGCTTTCTTATTATTTATCAACATTAAGTATGAAACATGGATTTTTAACAAACTAATTGAAAAAACACTTAATTTTATTGCTATGCTATGTTAATATATGTACAAAGGATTGTTAAAAACGTCAATAACAAATAATGAATGGGGTAGAGTGATGGATAAGAAAAAACAAATATCAATGGCAGTTATTAAGCGGATGCCTAAATACTATCGACACTTAGCCGAATTACTAAGAAACGATGTGGATCGTATCTCTTCAGAGGAACTTAGTGAGAGAATTGGTTTTACAGCGTCGCAAATTAGACAGGACTTTAACAATTTTGGAAGCTTTGGCCAACAAGGTTATGGTTATAATGTCCGAGAACTATTTACCAAGACGGGAGCAATTCTTGGATTGGATCGCAGCTATAAAACAGTTATTGTGGGCGCCGGGAACATCGGCCAAGCAATCGCAAACTATACACGGTTTCAAAAAATCGGCTTTGATCTAATGGCAATTTTTGATGCCAATCCTAAATTAATTGGGTTAAAGATTAGAGATGTTGAAATCAAAGACATTGACTCTATGGAAGAATTTTTGAGTAAAAATGAAATTGACATTGGTATAGTCTGTGTACCTACAACAGTGGCGCAAAAGTCTGTGGATGTTTTGGTAGAAGGTGGTGTTGAAGGAATTTGGAACTTTGCACCAACTGATATTTCAGTGCCAAAGGGTGTAGCTTTTGAATCAGTTCATTTATCAGATTCGCTTCTAACCTTAGTCTATCTAATGAACGACAAGGGCTAAAAGACAGCAATCAGGTAGGCGAAAATAAGATAAAATTAGGTTGGGCGTCAATCTTAACAACTTTTTATCAGCTAAATGGAAGTCTATTTTTTGTTTGTAAAGATAATATAAGCTCAAAGAAGCAGAGATAAGATAATTTAGCACAAAACCGGCTGGATTATGAACTTAAGAAAGTTTAACGTGTGGAATTAAGAAAGTTAAGATTTAGCAAGGTTATTTCTTACTTTAAGCATTAATCTACAAAATAACAATGAAATCTTTTAATTGGGAGATTATGCTATTATTAACAAAGGTTATAATTAAGAATAGAGAATTAAATAATTTCTAACTTTTTGTTAAAATATGGACAGGGGTGATTAAGGAATGTATAAAATCGTAAGTAAAAAGTTGTTGGCCGATGGCATCTATTGGATGGATATCGAAGCCAAACGTGGGGCAAAGGCTGCTAAGCCGGGGCAATTCCTAATCGTAAGATTAGATGAAAATGGGGAAAGAATTCCTTTAACTGTGTGCGATATCAACGAAGAAGAGGGAACCGTTGCAATCGTTTATCAGATACTGGGAGATTCAACGAAACGGATGGCCGCTTTAGAAGTTGGCGATTATTTCCATGATGTAGTGGTTCCATTGGGACAGCCATCAGAACTTGTTGGGATGAGCGATGAAGAACTTTCAAAAATGAATATTCTTTTCATTGCTGGTGGTGTTGGTACAGCTCCTGTATATCCTCAAGTTAAGTATTTAAAAGATAGAGGCTATCCTTGTGATGTAATCATCGGAACAAAAACACATAGCACTTTAATCATGGAAGAAGAAATGAAAGCAGTAGCGAAAAACGTATACGTTTGTACTGATGACGGGTCCTATGGATTTAACGGTATGGTTACAGCTATGTTCAATGATCTCGTTGATAACCAAGGTAAGGAATACGACCTTGTAGTCGCTATTGGACCAATGATCATGATGAAGTTTGCTGCCAAAGAAACACTGAAACGTGGCATTAGAACTGTTGTTTCATTGAACCCAATTATGGTTGATGGAACAGGTATGTGTGGAGCTTGCCGGGTAACGGTAGGGGACGAAGTTAAGTTTGCTTGTGTAGATGGCCCTGAGTTTGATGCTTCTAAAATCAATTTTGATGAAGCCATGAGACGTCAGGCAATGTACAAAACATTAGAAGGAAAAAAAGCCCTCAGAAATGAGGAAGGATCAACACATAAAAGCGACTCATGTGCGGAAGGAGCAGCAAAATAATGGAGAAAAAAGGAAGAGTTCCAGTAAGAGAGCAGGCTCCAGAAGTAAGAGCGGCTAATTTTGAAGAAGTATGTTATGGATATAATCTAGAAGAAGCAATGGTTGAAGCAGCACGCTGCCTCAACTGTAAGGTACCAAGATGTGTACCTGGTTGCCCTGTCAATATCAATATCCCAGCTTTCATTATGGAAGTTAAAGCAGGAAATATTGAAGAGGCGGGTCGCATTATTTCTCTAGACTCTGCCTTACCTGCAGTTTGCGGACGAGTTTGTCCTCAAGAAACACAGTGTGAAGCAGGTTGTATTTTAGGGATTCGTGGCGAAGCAGTAGCCATTGGAAAGCTAGAGCGTTTTGTAGCGGATGCAAACCGTAATGCTGGTGTGACATTTGATGAGACTGCTCCAAGTAACGGCCTTAAAGTTGGTGTCGTTGGAGCTGGTCCTGCTGGTCTAACAGCTGCTGGTGATTTAGCAAAGAAGGGCTATGATGTTACAATCTTTGAAGCGCTTCATGAACCAGGCGGAGTTCTTGTTTATGGTATTCCTGAATTCAGACTACCTAAGAATGATGTTGTAAAAGCAGAAGTCGAAGGCGTTAAGCGTCTTGGCGTAAAGATTGAAACCAACACCATTATTGGTCGTACCGTTTCCATCGACACATTAATCGAAGAAGAAGACTTTAAGGCTTTCTTTATCGGTTCAGGGGCTGGACTTCCTAAATTTATGGGAATTCCTGGAGAAAATGCCATGGGTGTTTCCTCTGCCAATGAGTTTTTAACACGTAATAACTTGATGAAGGCTTATGAAGAAGATTCAGATACCCCAATCATGATTGGTAAGCGTTGTGTCACCATTGGTGGCGGAAACGTTGCAATGGATGCTGCTAGAACAGCATTGCGTTTAGGTTCAGAATCTCACATTGTTTACCGCAGATCCAAGGAAGAAATTCCAGCGAGAGCAGAAGAGGTTCACCATGCCATTGAAGAAGGTGTTCATTTTGACTTGTTAACGAATCCTACAGAAATCCTTGTGGATGACGAAGGATGGGTTAAGGGAATTCGTTGTATCCGGATGGAGCTAGGAGAACCTGATGCATCAGGTAGAAGACGCCCAGTTGAAATCCCAGGTAGCGAATTTGAAATCGAATGTGATACCGTCATCATGGCTTTAGGTACATCACC
>JAAZGI010000442.1 GCA_012511315.1 Clostridium sp. | reverse complement strand
TTGGCTTAGAATCTGGAAGTGACAAGGTGTTGACGAATATTAAGAAGGGCGTAAACGCTAAAGATATGGTGGAGGCAGGCCAAAGGGTTGTGGATTCTGGCATCGAGCTTTCAATCACTTTAATATCAGGAATTGGTGGAAAAGCTGATTCAAAAATCCATGCTATAGAATCGGCTCAGGTGTTAAATCAAATCAACCCAAATTATGTTGGACTCTTAACCCTATTATTAGAAGGGGGTACAGAGCTGAATGCCGATGTACAGGATGGGAAGCTTGAACTTTTAACTGCCAATGAAGTTCTTTTGGAAACTAAAATGCTAATTGAAAAGTTGGAATTAGAAAACTGTGTTTTTAGAAGCAACCATGCATCTAACTACCTAGCTTTAAAAGGGACCCTAAGTGAAGATAAAGCGTTGCTACTCCATAAAATAGAAGAAGCTTTAAAAGATGGTGGATTAGATAAAAAAGATCGATATAGAAGATTATAGAAGATTATAGAAAATCCTAGAAAAATCGAAAAACCTGGATTTGGGTCTCCTTAGGGCTTAGTTAGCACGAGAGGCCAAAGTTTTGGTTGATTTTGAATATTCTTAGATAAAACAAAGCAGAATGTAATGCAGAATATTATTAAAAACACCTCCTGACCTAACTTGAGTCTTTTGCTCAAAAGGTGGGAGGTGTTTTTGAATTCTAGTCCATAAATTAATTTTTAAAATCAATGGATTTAAAGCGCGCAACCAATGCTAATCCAAGGCAATTGATGGCTCCTTGGTTGAGCTTTTTTTGATGCGGAGAGAAACGAGGGAAAGGAAAAATTTTGAATCAAGGAGAGCTTTTAAATCCAAGTGATAGACGGCTCCCCAAGAGCTGACAGTGAGGCGAACTTCATCTTTATCCTTAGACAGTGTCATAGCGGTAATTAATACCCAATGATTACTAAAATCTCGATGGTAGCTAGCCTTTGGGCGATTGGGTCCGATTAAAAGAGCCACGGGATTATCGGACTCTAAAGAAGTGGCTATAAAGGCTAAGCCTTGATTCCAAGTTTTTGGGTTGGTTTGTAAAAGAGTTAAATGAATGGGATTTAATTGATAGCTCTCTTGGCGGAAGAGACGGCGAGCTCCCAAGATAAACTGCTGGGGCATAACAACGGGACCTTTTAGGTATTTTGAAGTAAGGTTTTGGAGACCTTCAAAGTCATCTCTTGATAAAGACAATCCCTTAAACCAGGCGTAAAGGTTGGTTAGAGCAACCGGGCCACAGCCGGTTTTTAACATATATTTGTTTTTAAACCACATTTGATTGCCGCCATAACTTCCTAAAGATACCTCGAAAGGATGGCTGAGTTTATAGGTTTGTTTCATTGTTTTCATTTCTAACCTTCACTTTCTCATGACGCATAATATTGCTGAACTCAAAATTTAACTGAGGAATGAGTTTATGCTGACGAATGATACGCTCAGCATCTGCAATAACTCGTTCCTCATTGGCATCGGAGGAAGCCACCAGGTCTGCAATAAAGCGAGTGCTATCATCTCGCAAACGTAAATCATGGAGGGAGTGGACACCATCTACTTTAAGAAGCTCTTCGCGAAGATGCTGCACCATGACCACCATTTTCTCATCCGACATGTGAACGGGATCCATGTGGATAACCAGTTCAATGCCTAGCTCTTCTTTTACGCGGATTTCCAGTTCATCAATGATGTCATGGATTTCGATAAGGGAAATATCGTCGCGGACTTCAACATGGGTACTGGCGAAAGTAGTGTTCGGTCCATAGTTATGAGTAACAGTGTCGTGGATACCAAAAACTTCTGGATGACTTAAGAGAATGTCATCCATCTGGATGATCAGTTCCTCGGATACAGGAGCCCCTAATAAAGGGTGAATGGTTTCTTTAATGAGATCAAAGGCAGTTTTTATAATCATGATAGCTACAAACAAGCCCACATAACCATCAATTTCAATGGCTGTAAAGTGAGAAAATAATAAGCCGACAATAACAGTAGAGGAAATCAGGACATCGCCACGAGCGTCTAAAGCGGAAGCTTTCAAAGCTGATGAGTTGATTTTATCGCCGATTTTTTGGTTAAAGATAGAAATCCAAACTTTTGCTAGGATTGAGATCATCAATAGAATGATAGGCACCCACTGGAATTCGAGGGGGGATGGATTAATGATTCGTTTGATGGAGGTGGCAAAAAACTGAATGCCAACATACATTACTAGTACAGATACAATAAGACCAGAAAAATATTCCAGGCGTCCGTGTCCATAGGGATGGTCTTCGTCCGCCGGTAAACTGGCCAATTTAAAACCGAGGATGGTAACCACTGAAGAAGCCATATCAGAGAGATTGTTAAAGGCATCTGCTGTGACCGAGATGGAGTTAATCAAGAGACCCACGGTTAACTTTAATACAAACAAGAGTAAGTTAACCAAGACACCTACTGTCGCGCCCAGGTAACCATAGCGGTCGCGAACAAGGGGGTCTTGAAGGTCAGTGCTTTTTACAAAATGGCGGATTAAAAAATTTGTCATGGGTTCTCCTAAAAAATCTATTTAAAATGATGTTTATGTGTAGTTGCCAAATGGACACTTCTCTTTTGTTTTAGTAATTACTAAACTATACCATATCAATTAATGGTCGGCTCTGATTGAAGAAAAGAATTAAAGAAAAGTTTACGCTCTAACAAGGATTCACCCTCTAGAGGGGGTGAATCTTTGTTATACTAAAAGTATGCGAAAAAGACAGGTGATAACACCTGCAAATAACAATCCGACCAGGAGGAATAAAATTTGACTAGTAAAGAATTGGCTCAAGATCTTATTGAGTTTTTGCACCAGAGTTCCACAGCCTATCAGGCAGTGGAGATTATTAAGGAACAGCTAAAAGAGGCAGGTTACCGTGAATTAAAAGGAAGTGAACAGTGGTCTTTAAAGGAAGGCGACAAAGTCTATTATATAAAAAATGATTCATCCATTTTTGCAGCAGACCTTGGCAAAGAAACCTTTAAAAATGGCTTCCGCCTCATTGGTTCTCATTCCGACTCCCCGTCCTTTCGAATCAAACCCAACAGTGAAATGCGCTCAGAAGGCTTTGTTAAACTAAACACAGAAGTGTATGGTGGACCAATCCTAAACACCTGGTTTGATCGCCCCTTATCAGTGGCGGGACGAGTGGCGTTAAAATCCGATCATGTAATGGAACCCATAATAAAGATGGTGGATTTGGAAAAACCAATTCTTTATATTCCAAACCCAGCCATTCACATGAACCGCGAGGTAAATAAGGGAATTGAGCTTAATCGCCAGACCCAAGTCTTGCCAGTAATTGCCTTGGAAGAAACGGAGTCAAAGGAACGCATTTTCCATCAGTTGGTGGCTCAAAAACTGGGAGTGGACGCGGCAGATATTTTAGACTATGAACTTTACTTGTATGAAACAGCTAAAGGAGAGTTGGTCGGCTTAAATGAGGAGTTTATTTCATCCAAGCGGATGGATAACTTATCCATGGCCCATGCGTCTTTAAAGGCTCTCATTGAAACGGAAGGTTCTGGGATTCGCGTGGCTGCAGTTTACGATAACGAAGAAGTAGGATCCAAAACCAAGCAAGGTGCAGGTTCCCCAACCCTAGCAAACTTTATGGAACGGTTAGTCTATGCCTTAGGTGGAAATCGTGATCAATATTTAGAGTCCTTAGAAAAGTCCTTTATGATTTCAGCGGACCTAGCTCATGCTGTACACCCAAACTTTCCAGAATTTGCTGATCCAACCAATCGTCCCCGCATGAACGGCGGGCCTGTGATTAAGGTTGCTGCCAACCAAAGCTATACCTCGGACGCTCATTCCACAGCTGTTTTCATAAACCTATGTGAAAAAGCGAAGGTTCCGTATCAGATTTTTGTGAATCGTTCAGACAAGTCGGGTGGGTCAACTATTGGACCAATATCCTCGACCATGTTACCCATCCCTTCCGTTGATATCGGAAATGCCGTATTGGGCATGCACTCCATTCGAGAAATGGGTGGCGTCGACGACCACAAATTTGTTTACGAGGTATTCAAAGTCTTTTATGGCATTTAGCGTTATAATAGAAATATAACTAATCAAACATAATATAGGAGGGAAATGTATGTCTGTAAGATTAAATGAAGTTTACAAATGCAATATCTGTGGAAACGTGGTTGAGGGTCTATTTGAGGGAGATGGCGCTCTAATTTGCTGTGGTGAAGAAATGGTTAATCTAAAAGAAAACACCGTTGACGCAGCGCTTGAAAAACACGTTCCTGTAATTGAAGAAGCTGAAGGTGGAGTCTTAGTTAAAGTTGGGTCGGTTGCTCACCCTATGATTGACGAACATTATATCTCAACCATTGAATTATTCAAAACAAATGGTCAAATTATTCGTCAAAACCTAAAACCAGGCGAAGCACCAGAAGCTTTATTCGATGTTTCCATGGATGAAGTTGAAAAGGTAAGAGAATATTGTAATCTTCACGGATTATGGGTTACCAATAAAAAGTCTGCAATCTAAAAGAGAAAAATTGAAAATAGAAGATCTTTTAAAAAATCTTCAAATCAATAGGAAAGCAGGGGAAAGATGTTTCTTTCTCCTGCTTTTTCACTGGAAAAGTTAATATTCTAGCAACTTGTAGTTGAATCCTTAGAATGTTTTAATCTAGTGAGTGTATAATGAAAGTTAAGGTTAAGAAATATTAGAATGATATTAGAAAAACATTGGAACAAAATGGACATCATGAATAAGCATATTTCGATAATAAAATTGAAAGTTTATAGTAAGAGGTTTAAAGACTTCTAGGGAGGTGTAGTTGTTTGGGTATTTTACCATTATTGATTTTTATAATGTTTGGTGCTTTTGCCAGCTTAGTTGGAAAGGGAATCAAAGCAGGAGAACGGGCTGACTACAACAAGAAAGTGAGCTATAAAAAGACTGCAAACCAGTATCATGATCAAAGCTCTGGAGAGGATGATCGCTTTGACCTTCATCGTGATAATCTAACTGAGCTGAGACGACGGATGAATGAAGCAAAGGAAAGAAATACGAGCATGCAATCAAGCACATCAAGAACAGCTAGGGTTCGTGAAAAAGGTCAAGCCACTAAACCCATGTTTGACATGTTAGGTGGTAATAACCCTCTAAAGAAAACTAGTTTTGATAACCATGAAGAATCTTCAGCTTATATCTTGGATGAGGAGACAGAATCGAAAGAGTTGTGGGCATTGAATCGGATGCGGATGCAAGCGGTTAACAATGATTTCAATCAATTTGTAGTGGAACAACATTTAGAAAACCAACGTCTCATGAAAAAAGCTAGGTCCATTGATCGCTAATAGTATTTAAGTGAGTAAGCTTAGCAGCAAGTAAGGCATGAGAGATGCACAAGAGATGCACAAGAGATGCACAAGAGATAAAAAAGGCCTGGCTGATGAGTACAAAGAGAAAGCCAGCTATGAATATTAATAACGAAAAAAATCCGGGGCAAATGAGTGCTCCGGATTTTTTTCGTTAGGATGAGAATTGGATTTCTGCTTTCTCCAAATTAATGGCACTGTAATACTTGGTGGTGCTGTAAGTTTCGGTTTTTAGCACTTCAAAAGCAGTTAAAGCCTTATTAAAGAAGATTAACTTCCAATAGCAGACAGGACTAAACCTTTATTGTGATCCAATGCCCAAGCTACCCCCCAATCATTGGAGAATAGAATCACGTTGCGGCCTTTGGAATCTACCAAACGTTTGGAGTCAGAGGAAAGAGAAAGGGAGTCGAGATCTTTGTCCCAATGTTCAATCCAACGAACATGGCGGTAGGAAAGTTGCTCTAAGCGAATTTCAACTCCATATTCATTTTTAAGTCGATATTCTAGAACTTCAAACTGAAGAACGCCAACTACACCGGCGATGATCTCTTCCATACCAGCATAATCTTCTTTGTAAACCTGAATGGCGCCTTCTTGAGCGACTTGATTGATTCCTTTTACAAACTGCTTGCGACGCATGGTATCCATTGGGCGGATACGAGCGTAATGCTCGGGGGCAAAGGAAGGAATGGGGTCAAAGTTAAATTTTTGATCCGCTGGACAAAGAGTATCTCCAATGGAGAAAATGCCGGGATCAAAGACACCGATAATATCACCCGCATAGGCTGTTTCGACAATTTCTCGATCCTGAGCTAGAAATTGTTGAGGCTGGGCCAACTTAATTTTGCCTTTTCCATTCATGTGGAATGTTTCCATGCCTCGCTCAAACTTGCCTGAGACGATACGCATAAATGCGATACGGTCGCGGTGGGCTGGGTTCATATTGGCTTGTATTTTAAATACAAAGGCAGAAAAAAATGGGTCAAAGGGATTGATTTCACCTTGGTCGGAATGTCGAGGGAGAGGGGAACGAGTTAACTCCAAAAAGTGTTCCAGGAAAGGCTCGACACCGAAGTTCGTTAAAGCAGAACCGAAAAATACTGGGGATAATTCTCCCTTTGAAACGGCATTCAAGTCAAAATCATCACCAGCAATATCAAGAAGTTCAATGTCTTCTTGTAGTTTTTCATATTGCTGGGGGTTAATATGTGAGACTTGGTCTGGCTCTTTGAGATCAACGATTTCTGTTTCGGCTTCTTTTGACCCATGCTTTCCGCCTGAGAATAAGAGGACGCGATCATTTTCCCGTTCATAAACGCCTGAGAATTCTTTGCCTGATCCAAGGGGCCAGTTCATAGGATAGGTACGGATATCTAAGACATCTTCAATTTCCTGCATTAGTTCAAAGGGGTCACGGGCATCTCGGTCCATCTTATTAACAAAAGTAAAGATGGGGATGCCTCGTAGCGAACAAACTTCAAATAGTTTTTTAGTTTGCTCTTCAACACCTCGAGCTCCATCAATAACCATGACCGCTGAGTCTGCCGCCATCAAGGTTCGGTAGGTATCTTCTGAGAAGTCTTGGTGACCGGGGGTATCAAGAATATTGATGCAAAACCCATCATAGTTGAATTGCATAACAGATGAAGTAACAGAAATACCTCTTTGTTTTTCAATTTCCATCCAGTCACTGGTGGCATGGTGCGCTGCTTTCCTGGCTTTAACGGATCCAGCTTCCCGAATGGCACCCCCATAAAGCAATAGCTTTTCTGTTAGTGTAGTTTTTCCAGCATCAGGGTGAGAGATGATGGCGAAAGTTCGTCTTTTTTCTATTTCTTTTCTAATATCTTCCATGGGAAACCTCCCGATTTCTAAAGTGCTAATCGACTAAATTACTAATTACTGATAAAAAAATCAAACATTTCCAGTATAAACCAAATAAGGGATAAAAAAAAGTAAAACTTTTAAATACTATTGGATAGGTTCTGTAAATTTCTATATGAATAATGGTTACTTCGTTTTCTATTGCCTGCCTAATAGGACACAGTTAACTTAGTTTTGAGCTGCAATCAATGTGATGGAAAAATCGGGAGTCCAATAAATCTGAAGTGTTAACAATATACTAGTGTGGGAATTAAAACGTGAGAACTGAAACGTGAGAACT
>JAAZGI010000441.1 GCA_012511315.1 Clostridium sp. | reverse complement strand
TCTACCAAATGGCCGTTAAAATAGTTTACTCCAGCACCCAGACCACCCACTGATAGAACATAGTATAAATCTACTAAAAACTTTAATACTTGAGCCAGCCATCCCCTTAAAGGAATTCCTGTGGTGGTTATGCCATCAAACGGTCCCAAGGCTATCATTTGGCCCTTGTCCTTGAATTGAAAGATTTCAGGCTCTTTCCCCTCTTTAATTCGCTTTAAATTTTCCACCAAACAATCTGCCGATTGTAAGCCATTTTCCACACAAGCATATTGAGGGTTTCCCGCATCACCTGCTATAAACACATCATTACAAGAGGTGGTGCAGTGATTGGCCATGGCAATCAAGCTACCAGGCTCTGCCACTGTCTCCGTCCATTGGGCTTGAGTCCCGCTGGTCCAAATCAAAAGATCGCCATCTAGCTTCTCTGTTCCCTTGGCACTGGAAATTGTAATCCCATCTGGGTAAACTTGCTCCACTCTTGTTTCAAGGAACAGTTCCACGCCCATCTTTTCAAGTTTTCTCCTTACTTTCTTCTGATGTGTAGCATCTAAACCTGGCAAAATAGAAGGTTGAGCTTCAATGAGGCAAACTGATAAATGAGGCTCCATGACTTTAAGATCAGCTGCCAATTCCACCCCTGTCAATCCAGCCCCACAAAGAACCACTTTTTGAGTGGTTTGTTCAGCAATCTTTTCCCGGATTTTTAATGCTTCTTCCATGGAATCGAGGGCTATGGTGTTTTCCCTGGCCCCTGGAATTCCATAAAAGTTAGCTTGAGCCCCAGAAGCCACTACTAAACGATCATAGCTATAGATGCCCTGTTCCCCTGTTAACTGTTTGCGATCTGTATCCATGGCAATGATTCGGTCTTCAACGATTTCAATGGCATCGTTGCGAAATATTTGTTGCAAGGGAATTTGTATCCCTTCGGGGGCTACTCTACCAGATGCTACTTCATGAAGGTTGGTAACCAAGGTATGATGGCTGTTTTGATCGATTAAAAGAATTCTGGCATCCTTTTGAAGGTTCTTTAAAAGTTTTTTGGCAACTCGAATCCCAGCATAGCCAGCTCCGATGATAACAATTGTTTCTGAGTTCATAAATTCAAACCTCCTTGTCTGGTTAATGGGTGATTGATAACCCTTATCAATTTTTACTTAGTAAATAAGCAGCCATCATCTGACTGCTTATTTACCATTCTAGGCCATGAATCATCACTTTTTAGTGAATCACTTTCTAGTGGATCCGTTGCTAGAATTCGTTTTTCATTAAAGAGCTTGAACTTTGCAGGTCCTAGCTGAGTTATTCGCCGCCCCCAACATCCTCATCTGCATCAAGATCTTCCTCAAGATCCTCTTCAGAATCTGGGTCATCAGGCAGATTTAAGTTCGGGTCTTCTTCTTCTGGATTGGGTTGAGTTGTATTTTTAGTATTTGACGGCGTTCCATCCGTCCGTGTATTGATTGGTTGATTCATATATGCTGGGACGGGTTCCCCAGGCACATATTGATCCATAACCGGTGTTGTGTTCACTTCATTGGGCTCACTGAGCTTTAAAAGGGACGGTTCAACGTTCATCACCGGTTTTAATTGATAATCGAAGCTTCGAATATAATTAGGCGCTTCTTCTGCAATTCGATCTTCGAAATATTCTTCATAGATTGCCCGAGCCACGGGAATCATATATGACCCATAAACAGAGTCGTAACCAATGACCGCAATGGCAATCTCTGGATCTTCATAAGGTGCAAAGGTCATGTAGGTACCATACTGGTGTCGTCCCACAAAGTTTGCCATATTATTTTCTTTATACTGAGCTGTTCCTGTTTTACCCGCGGTTTTTATGGGAAAGTCTCCCATATATCGGTAGGCTGTACCGCCTTCTTCCATATTCACTTTGAGCATTCCTTCGTGAATCAAAGAAATATGCTCTGGATCAATATTCAGTTCTTCCAAGACTTCTGGCTCAATGGACTTGACTTCATTTCCTTCTGGATCCAAGATACGCTCAACTAAAGAGGTTCGGTATCTTGTACCACCATTGGCAAGGGTAGCTGCTGCATTGGCAATTTGAAGCAAGGTGAGCTCTGCGTCACCCTGTCCAATGGTTGCATTCATCACGTTAACGGGTGTTGTTAACTCTCTACCACGATCATAAACTAAAACCGCTGCCACCTGATCGGCTAAGTAGGAGGAATCCGCCATGCCCTCCTGTTCTTCAGCCGGTAACTCATCGATAATATAATTCAGGTTATAGTCTAATACTTCTCGGATTTCATTAAACTTTTCTTCAATGGTTCGCTGATCATCAGCTGGTGTATCTGCCCAGTATTTGCGCAAACCTTCATCCATTTCCAATTTGATCTGCCGAATTTTTTCCGAGTCACTATCTTTTAAAGAAACATCTAAGGGTTTAAACGAACTACCATCACGAGCTTTCCCGCCTTTTAAAACGCTCACCATATCACCATAAGCTGCTCGTCCGATAATTTGTTTTCTACTTTCCAGATTAAATACGTTACCAAATATATTTTCGTTAATTTCGATTCCTGTGGTGGAACTAGGCCCTTCTTTTGGGTCATAACCCAGCCCTAATTTCCAAGCGGTCTTGGCAATGGAATCTGCTCCCGCTTTATTATACAACTGATAGCCCATATCCAAGAAAAATACGTTGGAGGAGAGTTTTAAGGCATCGGTGATATCCAATAAACCATAGGCTAACTCATTATTATTACTGGCCCGATAGCCACCTAGTTCAGGACGCTGATAAACACCAGTATCCTCATAAATGGTAGACCGATCCACCACGCCATTTTCTAAGCCAGCTAGTGTGGTAAAAGGTTTAAACACAGACCCTACCGGGGATAATCCCTGGGTGGCATAGTTAAGGAAGGGTTTCGGATAGTTGTCATAGTAGTCATTGCGAGTACCATCTTCATTGATTGGAAATAAATCATCCACTGTTTTATTTGGAATCGGCAAGCGACTAATTAATTCTGCGCCAAATTCCTCCAAGTTTGGATTAAAATAATCCGTATACATTTCAGGAGTCAATGCTCCTGGCATAACGAATACATTGGGGTCGAAATCTGGGTTTGATGCCATGGCAAGGACTTTGCCAGTCTTGACATCTAGTACCACCACAGCACCCCGTGTCGCATTGTTTGATTTTCCTTGCATATGATCGACAAAGTCGGTGCGCAAGTTTTCAAGGGTCGCATTTAAAGCTTGCTGAGCTGTATATTGTAAATCCTTATCTAAGGATAATTGGATCGTTGAACCAGGGTAGCCCTCTAAGCGGAATAATTCACTAATGGTCCGTCCTTGGCTATCCACTTTTACTGTAGATACAGACTTATTGCCTCGAAGATCTTGTTCATAGGCACTCTCAAAGCCATAAACGCCAATCATAACCTGATTGATATCATAACCCATCGACTCATAGTGATCTTTATTATATTCACTAATATTAGACATATATCCAATCACATGAGCCGCTAAGTTGCCATAGGGGTACACTCGTGTTGGACTAAGCTGAACATTAATCCCGGCTAGAATATTTGACTTTTGCATAAACACAAAGGCATTTTGCTTGGAAATATTTTTGGCTAAAGGAACTGATTTGTTGGATTGAAATACTTTCATCCGAACTTGGTCTCTGACTAATAGATAGCGACGCAAATCGTCTAAAGATATTTCTTTTAAAATCGCATCGGTAATCTCAGCATCTGTTTTTTCTAGTAAAGCTTTCTCTTCTTCTTTCTCTAAATTTAAGATATTATAGATGCCGTGGTATCGGACCAAGTAATGAAAGGTCTCTTCTGGTGTAACGGCCAAAAGCATTTTATTCATTTCGTCAGCTTCTTCTTTGGATAAATCCTTGACCTGGGACTTTCCAACCATTTGGCCGTATCCCGATTTTAAAATCCAAGTATCCATATTTCGGTCCTTCTTGAAACGAATTTCTCGAATATCATGGGCTGATTGAATGGATGTATTAAAATCAAAAGAAAATTCAGATTCTACTTTTAGTTCAAAGACATCATATAGTTCTTCCCCTGTCTTATCCAGCAACTTGAAAAATTCGGTCATGATTTCATAAAACTGTGTGGACGATTCTTTGGTTTCATTATAAATTAAGTCATAGGATGATAAATTAGATGCTAAAACTGCTCCAGAACGATCAAGGATTTCTCCTCTCGGTGCTGGTTCATTGATATCTTTAATAGAATAAGCATCTGCCTTATTTTGAAATTCTTCCCCACTAACAATTTGAATGTTAAATAAGGTGCGTCCGATTAGTCCAATAACCGCTATCATAATGAGGAATAGAGCTGTATAACGATTAAATATTTTGTCTCTTACTTTAATTTTTTTCATATTTTTCACCCTATTAGCTGTTTGCGTGTATAATTATTTCAATGACCTTTTATAGGAGCATTGATTTCAACCTTCATTGTACAATAAAATGTTCTTTTTTGCTCACTGTCTTTCATGAACTTGAGCATTGGAGACTCTAAGTTGAATCATTATATCAAGAGCTCCAACACCATGATCTATAACGAATAAAGTGATAAATCTTCAGGAGGCTTTCAATGATCAGTAAATTATTAACTAAAAAATATTTTTTCAGCCTGACGCTGCTAATCGTAATGCTTTTTCTTTTAATCACAGTAGGTTTTAGCAGTAAATCGAGCCAACAATCAACGGCTGTTAAAATAACCCTTGTAGGATTACTTGTGATCCTATTCTTTGATTTTTTAAAAATTAGGCTCAATCGCGAGCGAACCAGTTACCGTACCATGCTTATGGAACGACCCATGTTTAATGCTCGAGCCAAAGTCAAGTCTCCTGAACTGGTGGAACCACTCTTCCCTCGCTATATTGCTTTGTACTTTGATGCCGATGACATCGATCCCTACAACTCCCATGTGTACTCGATCCAAGCCGTCCGATATGAACAAGGCTATTTAACGGACAGTTTGTTTCTGCCTTTAAAGAAGGAAGGGGTCAAAAACAAACCCATTAAACTAAGCCTTGAAGAAGCTTTAAAATATTTAAAAAGCTATACACGAGACTTCCCTCTCGTCGTTCATGAAAAAGACTTTGCCAATACTTGGCTAAGAGAACACTCCAGCTCCATCTTATTAAACGATGCCATTGATGCTGAAGCTTTAGCTCGAATGATGTATCCAAAACTCAAAGAGTTCGGTATTGAAGATCTTAACGATTGGTATCGGTTTGAAGTCGATGAACGTGACCCTGTCTATGGTGCAAAAATTGCCTCGGCCATATACCTTGATTACCAACGAATTCATGGTTACTATACAAAACCTACCTTCAATCCTTTCGCTAAACAAATAGAATTAAGACCCATCTATCCTGAAGATCATCAACCAAGGGCTGACTTGAGTTTTTCAGATGACTTTTCCTTTTGGGTTGAGAACGAACCAGAATTCCAAGTTAAAAAGATGGAGGGCAGCGAAAATTATTATGATCAAACTAAAAAAGAGCCTCATTACATTGGCCCCTTTACCCCCTTGGATGAACATGGCATGACCATCCCAGATCGCGGTCAACTCATTGATAAAAACAAAGATACTCCTTAAGTCAACTTAATAATAAGTAGTAAGCTGAAATGCCTCTGCCAATTAAATTGGTAGAGGCATTTCCTATTCATTTTAATATTGGAAAGTTTTCATTCCCTCGCCTAGTTCAATGTCCAGCTTTTCATCCCCAGCTTGTCGCTTATAGGAAACTAAAAACTCCTCTAGCTCCGTGTCTTCTAAATCCACGGTTTTTTCACTCAGAATAATCACTTTTTTGCCAGAACAAAATAAAACAACATCATTTCGTTCATTGTGAATTTCCTTTCGGTAACCGGTCATTTCTTCAATGGATTTCCCATACTTTTCAAGTAATCCTTTGTTTTGCAGAAGAATTCCAGACCCTTGCATTAACTGTGCCTCTAAATCATCGGCATTATAGCCGTAACGTGCAATTAGCTTTTTCTGAATCTCCATAAATTTACTATTGGAAATTCCGTTTTCTTCAACGTACTTACTGATTTTTCGGTTCACGTCAGCAAGAGTCATCTTACCTTCAGCCACTTCAAAATACAGAGAATAAATATAATTTTCCAGTTCATCGACATCTTTGTCGCGTACTTTATTTTTAAATTCACTTAAATCAATAATATCACTCACAGATTTCACCTCCCACTTTATTATCCAGTATACCATTAAAGCTTAAAAACCAATTAAGATGACCATTCTTTTTGAACGTATTATCAATTGCTTCCTAATCTAGTGTAAAACTTTATGT
>JAAZGI010000440.1 GCA_012511315.1 Clostridium sp. | reverse complement strand
GCTTTAAAGATTTCCTCTGCTATGGCTTTAAAGGTTGTCTTTTCGTAGCCTCTGTAGAGGCTTTCAAATTGATCATCAAAGGGTTCGAGCCATGAATCATCGATTCCATCAAAGCCATGGATGACGCCATATAGTGTGCCAATCATTCCAGCGTTACAGTCTACATCTTGACCACACATGGCAATGATGTACATGCACTCGTTGAAGTCTTCTTGGGCATAGTAGAGAGCTACAACTTCGGCTGCTGCATTAGGATAGGCATGAATCCAATTATAACGTCTATATTCTTCCTCGCAGACTCGCCAAGCAGATTCCCAATCATCGTGCTTTAAGCACTCATCAAAGGCAAATTTAACCACTGAGTAATACTCGCTATCTGATGGAATCAAGTCGATGCTCTTTTTCAAGATGCTGCGTATATCGGAGTCAATCCAAGAAAAAGAGGTTAATAGAGCATTAAAGACTTCGCCTAGGATTCCGTTGTTAACATGGGAGATGGATCCATCCATCCAAGCTAAGCGAGCGGCTTCTTCTGGATTGCCTGGAGCTACTAAACCACAGATGGCTCCTCTCATTTGGGCGCCAATCCATTCATTCCAAGGATTGTTCAAATGAGCGCTCATGGGTGGGAAGACCCCACGTTTTAAGTTCTGCATAGCGACCTCTTCCGCTGACCAGGTATAGGTGATATTACCGATCCACTCCAGGGCAATATCCTCAGCGGTCACCTCTTTACCTTTTTTATTCACCGCATCAATAAAAGCGAGTTCAAATAAATTATCATCATTATGGGTGGATGGTTTTCTCAAGTAGGTTCTAACTTCGCCAAACTTTTTTCGGATCTGATCTGTGGTATAGCCTTCAATGATGGTTCCTAAGGCTCCTCCAGCAATCTGTGAGCTCCAAGCTGCATGCATTTTTTCTTTGATGGCATCTTCTGTTAAATCAAGGGCTTCCGCCTTAGGAAAAAGAACCTTTTCAAGATACTGGTCAAAGGAGTCGTACTGCGTAAAACTCCAGTAAGGATCGTCTTCATTTTTTGGCGCTTCAGCTAATAGTTTAAAAATTAGGGAGATGTTTTTCAGTAAGGTTGCATTATCATTGTTTTCATAGGCCTCTTGGGTGGGCACGATGAGTTTTTCCACTTCTTTCACGTTATAGCCTTTGTTTTCTTGGGCTTGGATGGCTCCAATCATAACTTGGTCTGGTGCCATGGAGCCTGGTACTTCAGAAAACCAACGTTTGCGGTAATGATCAATTTCGATGGATCCAAGATCCACATAGTTTTCTGTCCAATCGGCCTCTTCTTCTGTTTGTAGCCGGGGTTCCGTGTCTCGAATTAAGCTCATTGCAATTTCTCGTGCCGTCTTACCTTTAAAAAAATCAATTTTATTCATAGCTTGTTGTTACTCCTTTTGTTTGCGCGTTTTCTTTTTCATATCCAGATAGGAATAGAGGGTGATCACGATGATGGTCATCAGGTAGGGAAAGGCTTGGACTAACCGGGCCGGTAAATTTAAACCTTGGAGGCGTATGGCCAAAGAATCCACGGCTCCAAATAGCAAAGAGGCTAAGAGAACACCCAGTGGAGTTCCTCTACCCATGCCTTCGGCTGCCATCCCGATAAATCCTCTACCAGCTATCATGTCTCT
>JAAZGI010000070.1 GCA_012511315.1 Clostridium sp. | reverse complement strand
GCAAGTCTTATCACTTCTTCCAGGCTATATCCAGCTTGCGGTTTAATTTCAGTCACTTGAAAGGTACCTTGAGTCACGGTTCCTGTCTTATCTAGTACTACTGTCTTAAGATTTTTTAACTCTTCTAAAAAGTTTGAACCCTTAATTAAGATGCCATTGCGAGAAGCCAAGCCTAAACCACCAAAGAACCCTAAGGGGATAGAAATAACCAAGGCACAGGGGCAACTAATAACTAAAAACACTAGACCTTTACGAATCCATGGACTAAAGGGCTGGGATAAAAGCAAAGGAACCACGAAGGCAACAATTGATGCCAAGACCACGACGATCGGAGTATAGACCCTTGCAAACTTTGTAATGAACTTTTCAGTTTTTCCCTTTTGATGGGCTGAATTTTCAACCAACTCCATAATTCGAGAAACAGTGGACTCACCATAAGGCTTTGAGACTTGAATGGTTAATGCTGATGTCAAGTTTATCACTCCAGAGAGAACTTCATCTCCACTTTCCGCTTCTCTTGGGATGGATTCTCCCGTTAAGGCTCGAGTATCTAGCTGAGAATAGCCTTCTAGGATGATTCCGTCCAGGGGAACCCGTTCACCTGGGCGGACTAAAATAATATCTTCGACTTCAACAGATTCCGGATTTACTTTCATGGGTTCTCCATCGACGAGTACCATGGCATAATCAGGACGAATGTTTAGCAAATCTTTGATGCTGCGACGGGAGCGATGAACCGCCAGGTCTTGGAAATATTCCCCAATCATATAAAAAACCATAATACCTACGGCTTCATGAGGTTGTCTAATGGCAAAAGCACCAATTGTAGCTAATGTCATTAAAAAGTTTTCATCAAACACTAATCCCCTGGTCAAATTCCTTAGAGCTGTTCCGATAATTTGATAACCAGAAAGAACATAAGCGATAATCAATATCCCATCTGTCCAAGGATCTTGAACCAGAAAAGAAACTAAAAATAAGCTTAAAGACACTATGATCCGACCTAAATTCCAATGTAACATGTCCAGTCCAAAAGGACTTGTTGCACCCTCGTCCTGATTGGTAGATTGGTTTTGTTCGGGTGTATCCGTTCCGGAAATGACCGGTTGAAATCGAACATGGGGTTCGTGGGTGTGAACAATTTTTTCAGCTTGTTTTATAATAGCATCCCCGATGCCATCCTCTGCATAAATTCGAAGGGATTCATTGGCTAAGTTAATGGAAGCAGATTGAACGCCTTCCAGTGCACCAATATCACTTTCTATTTTTGCAGCACAGGATGCTCAGTTCATGCCGTAAACGTATATGTTTATAGGTTTCATTATATCCTCCTAATTCAGACTTATTTTCTACGGATTATTATATTATATACTGAAAAGCCCTCCTTGAGCTGATTTCAAACTAATTGCAAGTGGTTTGCAGTCTCCTGATCCCCAGTATAAAATTGAAAAAACACTAAAATGTAAGCCGTGGTATAATAAAGTCACATGTTTTAAAGGAGATTTGCCATGAGTAAAATACTAGTGATAGAAGATGAAGTTTCTGTTTTGGAAGCCATCGAAGCTTATTTAAAAAAAGAAGGCTATGAAGTCGAAACTGCAACCCGCGGCTATCGTGGACTTGAACTATTTGAACAAGATACCTTTGATTTGGTCATCTTGGATCTTATGCTTCCCGATATTTCCGGAGAAGAAATTTGCTTGAAAATCCGTGAGAAAAGTTCT
Source organism: Clostridium sp. (assembly GCA_012511315.1). Lineage (GTDB taxonomy): Bacteria > Bacillota > Clostridia > Clostridiales > Clostridiaceae > JG1575. The sequence continues at coordinate 11,870 of JAAZGI010000070.1, read as the reverse complement.
GCCTATGTATTTATGCTAACAGCTAAATCCGCTCTGGAAGACCGTATCCAAGGGCTTGAAATGGGTGCCGACGAATATCTTGTAAAACCTTTCTCCCCTCGAGAGCTAACGGCAAGAATCAACGCTCTATTCCGCAGATTAAATGAGCCCGTTGTGAATCCCAATACCTTTACCTATAAAAATGGAGAACTAATCATTGATAAGGAACGTCGGGAGGTTCGGGTTCGCGGTGAAAACATCCCTTTAACACCCATCGAGTTCGATATCTTAGAGATTTTGGCATCCAACCAAGGAGTCGTTATGTCCAGAGAACTCTTGATTGAGAAAGTTTTAGGGGCTGACTTTGAAGGCGTCGATCGAACCATCGATGTACACATTAAAAATATCCGCAAGAAAATTGAAGAAGACACGAAAAACCCAGAATATATTCTGACGGTATTCAAACTAGGGTATAAATTTGGTGGTGATCTTTAATTGAATACCATTCGTTACAAATTGGCTGTTGCAATAACCGCATCAGCCCTCATGGCCTTGATGTTAACCTACATCACCATCAACTTTAATATTAATCGCCAATATTCCATTTACATCCGGGCAAATCAAGAATCTCGAGACCAACGCATCGTTGGAGAGTTTCGTGATGATTACATTTCCAACGGGAAAAAAGGGTGGAATGTGGATTCGGGTACAAGCGTAGTGCGTGAAGCCACCATTTCTGGTTTCTCGGTTAAACTTGAAGATAAAAACGAAAAAACGCTATGGCAACTAGAGCCAGAACTTGTCCTCGCACAACTCAGCGCAAGACAACCTGAAGGAGCCCCTCCCCTTAGCCTAGAGCAGTTTAATTTTAAGCGACATAATGTAGTAGTTGACAGCGAAACCGTCGGCTATGTTACCATAGGCCAGTTTACGCCTCTACTCATCTCTACCAACGAAGAAGAGTTTATTTTCAGCCTAACGATGTCCGTTTTAGCCAGCGCCATCATTGGTTCCTTATTAATTTTTGCTTTTTCCTTCTTCTTATCCAAACAACTATCTGAACCGATATCGTCCATCGCATCCACTAGTTTTAAATTATCTCAAGGCAATTTTAAGTCTCGCGAGAACTTAAAAACAGACATCATGGAGATTGAGCAGTTAAGACAAAGCATCAACACCTTAGGCGAAAAAATGGATCAGCAAGACACCTTAAGAAGACGCTTAATTTCCGATATTTCTCATGAATTGAGAAACCCCTTAAATGTACTGCAAATGAATCTAGAAGCTATGATTGATGGAGTCGTTCCGATATCCGGAGAACGTTTGTCTTCTTTAAATAATGAAGTCATACGTTTTGGTAAGCTATTAGGTAATCTTAATGTGCTCAAAGAATTTGAAGAAAAATCGGAAAACCAAGAGTACAAAGAGCTTAATCTGCGAGCCTTGTGTCAAGATCTTTATAACAACTTTCTTGGTGTTGCTAAAGAAAAAAATATTAAGCTAACTTTTGAATATTATCGAAAAGATCGCTATTATATTTTCGGTGACTACCATTCATTGTACCAAGTGGTTTTAAACCTTTTACACAATGCGGTTAAATTCACGCCTGAAAACGGCAAGGTTTTTATGACATTAAAAAAAGATTCAAACTTCACCTATCTAGAGATTCGAGATACAGGATTTGGAATCCCAGAAGAAGATCTGCCCAACATCTTTGAACGCTTTTATCGAGTAGATCGTTCTCGGGAAGTTATTGAAGGGTCGGGCATCGGACTCACCATCGTGAAACGAATTATGGACAAGCATAAAGGAATGATTCACGTGTCTTCAAAGGTCGGAAAAGGAACCACCTTTTCCCTTAAATTCCAAAATCCATCCCCTGCTGATTTAATTCATCATCGGTATTGGGAAAATATTTAAAAATTAATTTGATCAAGCCATATAAATTAAGTGGTACTCTAATTGAATCATATAAAGCCCCCAAACATTGCAGTATCACTTCAATGTTTGGGGGCTTTATATTTAATATTTTTTAAAAAGTCTATACTTTCAATCACGCGTATCCCTTAAACTTTAGACTTAAACTTTAGCCTTAAACTTTAGCTTTAAATGTTTATCTTTTGAAGCTTTAGTCAGGTAGGTCCTTTAATGACTTCAAAATAGATTGTAGTTTTTTGCGCATCACAGCAATTTCTTCATCCTCTAAAGGTATTTTACAGCGCACCTTTTGTGGTACAGCCTCTGCTTTTTCTTTAAGTTTTAATCCCTGTTCCGTCAAGAAAATCAATAAATTGCGTTCGTCTCGATAATCTCTTTTCCGATTGATTAATCCTTCTACTTCGAGTTTTTTTAGCAGTGGGGTCAAAGTACCGGAATCCAAGTTTAAATCTTTTCCCAATTCCTTTAATGCAATGCCATCCTTTTCCCAAAGCACAATCATTACAAGGTACTGAGTATAGGTTAATCCAAGCATGTTCAAGAACGGACGATACATTTTTGTGATTTCTCTAGACAGGGCATAAACCGCAAAACAGAGTTGATTCTCCAATTTTAAAGATTCCTTCATTTGATTGACTCCCTTGCCTATGTTTTTAATATGTTTCTACCTTCATTTTACACTGATTCCAAACGTTGTCAAATAAATAACTATAAAAGTATCGATTGATAAAATTTGTTTTTCGCGAGCTGTCCACCGGTTGGAGCAAATTTTTCAAAAAATAATCATAATAGAAACTATTATAATTATCGATCAAAATGCTATGTTACCATTGACAAGCCACCTCGACCTTAAGTATACTAATAGAGTAGTTCTGTTTTCTGGGGGTATAGTTCAAAGGTAGAGCAACGGTCTCCAAAACCGTTAATGTGGGTTCGAGTCCTGCTACCCCTGCCATAAAGCCTGAGTGTTTATCACTCAGGCTTTTTTTATAATCACTTTTTTATATCAGCATTTCTTTTACATCAATTTAATGTCTTTAAAAATTGAGCTTAACCTATTAATTACAGATGCTCAACTAAGCTCCAGCAGCCGGTTCTTCGCACAAAACTCAAAATACCAGCCTCGCCATCATAAAAACGAACACCATATCGGCTTTCTTTCAAACTGACTAACTCATAAGAGATGCTCATAATATCTTTCTCTTCATAAACAGCAGAATTTAAATCATAGTAGCGAATCCGTCTAGGAATCATCCGTCCCTGGGCAAATTCCACAATTACTTCTAGTTCATAATTTTCGTTTTCCATGACAACCTCCTTTTGGCAGGGTTTTATTTGCTTTTATTATAGAACATACGTTCTATAAGTCAAATGATATCTTTTATCCTTTTCAATTTTAAATATCTTTTGTACCATCTTTTTGACTCTTGAATCTCTCTTGAATCTTTCTTGAATCTCTTGCAAATTATTTCCAATCGCTTTTAACTTCTTCGTCTATAATCCAATCTTATACATCTACTCGATTTCATCTCTACCTGTTATAATAAGTTAATTATAGGGAGGTGGAACCATGACTTTGTCTCATCTAATTTTTAAAAAAACCTACCACGTTGTTGCTTTAATCGGTTCTGGCGGGAAAACCACCATGATTCGTACATTAGCTAGAGAAAATCGTTCCAGCCAACAAGTTTTTATCTCAAACACACTAAATATGGAGCGAATCCCTGAATCTGAAGTAGATTTTATAGACTACAATTTCCGAGAAGATTATTCATTGAGTGAATATACCGAGCCGGGAGTTTATGTTTTAGCCTATGATATTACTCCTAATAATTCTATGCGTGGTTTGCCTCTTGAAGTGTTGGAAAAGCAGGTAGCTCATTTCGACTTATCTCTTATTGAATGTGATGAATCTCGACAACGTCCATTAAAGGCTTGGCGTCACAACGAGCCCCTCTTATTGGATGCCACTGACATGACATTAGGGATTCTTGACATTGCATCCATTGGTCTTCCGATTTCAGTTGATACCGTTCATAATCTGGATATTTTTTGTGACCTGACCGAAAAAAAAGTTGGCGATATTATTACACGTGAAGATGTTAAACACCTAATTCTCGACCCTTCCATGATGTTCCGCTCTGCCAGGGGGAAAAGGGTGCTATTTATAAACAAAGCTGAAAATCCAATCACCCTAAAATACGCCCGGGATCTTGGAAAAGAAATCGCACAGGCAAAAGGATCACCGGATATCATTGTGATCGGTTCTCTCACCGACGAGAACTATGAACTAATTAAGGATACATAATCACTCCTTAGAGAAATAAAAGCGACGAGAACCTTTCAGGGCTACACAACACTCTTAACGGTGTCTAAAACAAGCCATCAACGCTTCAGAAGCCTCCTCAACCAGGCGACGGCCTTTACCTTGATACTTTCATGCATTCTGTTCTAAAGAGTCCCTACGCTCTTTAAAGGCTAGTCTTACTGGCTAACTTATCCTGTACCGAAAAATTAATCCTACTCTCCCAAGAAATTGAATCTTTTATATAAACTGATGACATGCTGTACCACTACATTAAATAAGCATCTTGTTCTAATTCTTAAAATCCGTAGAACTTAACCTTTTCTCAAAACCTTGGCAGATTTAATCCTAGCTCGATCATCTTAAGACATTTTAAAAAAAATAAAAGAAAAACCTGTAATCTCTGATGTAAAGATTACAGGTTTTTCTTTTATATATTAGTTTAGTTCTCTGGTTGAACAGCTTCTTTAATCCGATCAAAATTTTCACGGAAACTGTTTACCATGGAGTACTCACTATCATATAAATTGATTTTAACTGGAATTAAACTATATTTAATCAGCTCATCGGCATACTTTTGCAAAGATAATTCATCCGAGAACAGGAATAGTCTCTTTTCTTTAGATTCACTTGAACCTGCTGCCGTCGTTGTCGAATTATCGCCCTGATCATCAGTAGTCTTTCGTTGGACAAATTCAGAGATTAACTGGTAATCTCTATAATAATCTGCCACAACATAAGCAGGCCAATTCGTATCCGTAATGAAAACTATCTGATCTTGTTCTTGCATAAATTCTTTGATTTCCTTTTGAAATTGATCTACTCGTTTAGACATGACTAAGAAATTTTCATCATATTTAACTTTATTGGCCGGATCCATTTCTTGCAATGAATTTTTTATGCTATTAAGCGCAATTTTAAAATTGGTACTATTCATCAAATAATAATAATTATCCGTGTCTATTTTGTTGATTTTATGGCGAAATATATCAATTCCCCTTGAAATATTAACCACACTCACTTTGTTTTTATCAATCCCTTTGGTGAATTCTCCAATAAATGGCTCATATCCTGCCCCCACATAAAATAAAGCATCAAAATGATCCTCTACAATCAAACTGGAATCAGGAGTAACCTTTTCTAACTCTGCCTCCGTCTCAGCTATATACCTTATGGTGTGTTGATCACCTGATAAGGTTTCAATCATATCGGCTATAATTTTTGATGAAGTTAAGATTTTTAAACTTCTTTCTTTTGGTCCTGACTGTGGGTTAAGAGTATTTGTCCTTTTATTATGCGTCTGACTTATTCCCGGTGTACTGCAAGACGCCAAAAGGATGCCGGCTAAAAGCACAGCAATCATATATTTCAAAATTTTCATTTCATCTTTCCCTTTTTAACGTGTTTCCTGTATTATATACTAGCAAGTAACTGATGAGATTACAAAATAATTAAAATAAAATTAAAGCGAGTTAACTCATGATATATAACACAAAATCAACACAAGAAACTATACAATTAGGAAGAGATTTGTCTAAATATTTAGTCTCCGGAGATGTTATTCTCCTAGATGGCGATTTAGGGGCTGGTAAGACCCACTTTGTTAAAGGCTTGGCAGAGGGTTTAGGAATTACTGCAGACGTTAATTCCCCAACCTTTACTATTTTAAACAACTACCCCATCGTTTTGAAAGGTCCTCCTGGCGTAAGTCAGCTAAACCACTACGATGTATATCGAGTTCATGATGAATATGAAATCCTTGATCTGGGCTTTGAAGAAAGCATTTACGGCGCTGATATCAGTGTCATTGAGTGGAGTCGGCTTATTCCGGGTATTCTACCCGATGACTGCCTTAAAATTGAAATCCTCACTGGAACAGAACTGGATGAACGAGAAATTACAATGACCTGGTGTGGAACACACTCAGAAAGGAGTTTACCCTATGTTAATTCTAGCCGCTGATACCTCCAGCTCGAATTGCTCCGTCGCTCTGATGAAAGATCAGGCTTTACTCGGAGAATATAATATGAACTTCGGCAAGCAGCATTCGATTTTGTTAATGCCTATGATTGAGGAATTAATGGAAAAAACCGGCGTACAGCCAAGCCAACTAACCCACCTTGCCATTAATCTTGGTCCAGGCTCTTTCACTGGCTTGCGCATTGGTTTGTCTGTTTTAGAGGCTATGGCCTATGCTCTTGAAATTCCATTATATGGCTATAGCTCATTTGAAGCAGCTGCTGAACCTTTAAAAAATCATGATCGTGACATTTTAATTCTTCATGACGCTCTTAAGAAAACCTTCTACAGTCAAGCTTTCCGCCATGAAGGTGACGGACTCAAGGAAAGTCTTGAACCCGATGTTCGTAGTCTTGAAGAGCTACAACAACTATTTTTAGAGGGCGCTAACCTTGTAATTGCAGGCGATGGTCTAGTTAAATTCAAACAAGATATCACTCAAGCCTTTCCCAAGGCTCGCATAATTGAAGATTCCATCATTGCTCGAGCTTCTTCTTTGGCTAGGCTCTGCCAATCTGATATTAACAATAACTATCCGCCTGGGGATGTCTCCATCCCTCGATATATGAGAAAACCTCAAGCCCAACGGGAATATGAGGCAAAGCATGGCCATGATCTCAATCCATAACATGAGCTTTCAAGACCTTCCTGCCATTCACGATATCAACCAGCGTAGTTTTTCCCAGGCTTGGTCTTATCAGGCAATTCAAGATGAATTTTTTAATGAATTCGCCCACTACTTGGTAGCAAAAATAAAAGACCAGGCAGTCGGTTTCATTGGCGCCTGGCTTGTCTTGGATGAAGTCCAAATTACTAATATTGCAGTCGATCCCAGTTTACGCCGTATGGGCATTGCAAAAGCCCTCATAGATCAGTTAATCAAAGCAATGAAAATCCGACAAATGGCTGTCATTTATCTTGAAGTTCGTGTCAGCAACTTTGCTGCCATAGAGCTATATGAATCCTTCGGCTTTACAAACTCAGGGCGACGTAAGGGATTTTACTCTGATGGAGAAGACGCTTTTATAATGGCTCTTTCCCTTAAAGAAAGGTCCTAGTTTTGCCACACTATTTCATTCATAAACAAGAGGACCTACGATTTTTAATCATAGGTCCTCTTGTTCATGAATGATTCTTTTAGTTTCCCGAAAGTTTATCTTTATTTTTAAATGAGTATTTAGTCTACATTTTCTGTTTTATTTTACTTTTTTCGTTGCTTTTATTTTTTAATCTTTATTTTTACTTTTTTTATTTTTCTTGCCTAAGGTTCAAATCCCGCTAAGTTTCATTCGTTCGCCTTCCCTTTTCACCTTGGCTGATTCCACCTTTAAAAAGCGTTCCAGTTTCATATATAGAGAAAGGGATATAAAGGACACTGAAAAACCTTTGATTGCATTAAACAGTGGTACGAACCGATAAATATAAGCCTGATAGGCGCTAACCCCTCCCGGAAATTCACCTGGGAAGAATAATGGAATTAAAATAAACTTATTAGCCAATACTGCGGCAGCAGTAAAGCTAACTGTACCCAATAACAAACCAATTACTAAACCTTTAAAGTTTGAGTTTTTGCTATAGATAATGCTGACCACCAAAATTAAGGTAGCAATCACAATAAAGTTTGCAATCTCACCGATTCCACCTGTCGTGGATTTGGTCATAAATAACAGAAGTTGGAGTAAAAAGGTCAACAAGACACCTGCACTAGGTCCAAGAGCTAAAGCTCCCAGAAGAAGAGGCACTGTTGAAAAATCCAGTTTAAGCCATGGCACAGCGGGGATAATCGGGAACTCAAAATAGGTAAAGACAAAGGCAATGGCTAAAAGCAGTGACCCTTTAACCGTGATTTGGGTTGACATTCGTTTGTTTTGCATAAAAAAATCCTCCTAGGTTTTTATACCTTCAGAAGAGGTTAAAAAAAATAAAAAGCCCCGGCAAAAAAGCCAGGGCTAACATTTCATAACCAACTCTTCTTCCATCCAGACTATACTGTCGGCTCCGTAGTTACAACGGATCAACCTAAAAAGGTTCGCGGGCTTTACCGCCGGTGGGGACTCACACCCCGCCCTGAAGATATTTATTTTTCATATTTATTATAATACATCCACCACACATTGACAATAGCTTATCATAAGTTTGTCAATTGTTTACATCCAAGCTTATTAAGCACTCAAATGATGGCCTATAACTCCTTAAATAAACCAATCCTTTTCTTTGATCAATTACTTGCCCATATTTTTCATAGAAAGAGAGATTCTTTTGCGCCCTAAGTCAATTCCAATCACTCGGACTTCAACGATGTCTCCTACCTTAACCACATCCATGGGGTTTTTTACGAAGCGATCCGCCAGCTGACTAATATGAACCAAGCCATCTTGATGGACTCCAATATCAACAAAAGCTCCAAAATCAGACACGTTACGAACTGTTCCTTGTAAAATCATTCCTTCTTCTAAATCTTTTAAATCTAAAACTCCTGTTTTAAATACAGGTTGAGGTAACTCTTCACGAGGATCTCGCCCTGGTTTCATAAGTTCTTTAATCATATCCCGAAGGGTTGGTTCGCCCGCCTCTGTTTCTTCACTTAACTTGCGCAGTGAATAATTATCTGCGCGAGATTGAAGATCCTTCAATGCCCCACTTTTAATCTCACTTTTACTATAGCCCAGCAAATCTAAAACCTGCTTGGCTACTTTATATGATTCAGGGTGAACTCCAGTATTATCTAGGATTTCATCTGATTCAGATACTCTTAAAAACCCAGCGCATTGCTCATAGGCCTTAGGCCCTAAGCGCTTTACTTTTTTCAATTCTTTCCGTGATTTAAAGCCATCCACTTCATCTCGATAGCTAATAATATTCTCAGAAATCGTTTTATTGATTCCAGATACGTAGGTTAAAAGAGCCGGAGTTGCTGTATTTAAATCAACGCCTACACTGTTAACACAATCTTCAACCACACCTGTTAAAGACTCATCCAGCTTTTTCTGATTAATATCATGCTGGTACTGGCCAACACCAATACTCTTAGGATCAATCTTTACCAGCTCAGCTAATGGGTCTTGCAATCGTCGACCAATGGAGATTGCCCCTCGAACAGTAACATCTAAATCTGGATATTCTTGTGTGGCAAGCTTTGAGGCTGAATAAACAGAAGCTCCAGCTTCGCTGGTGACAACGTAACTCACTTGGCGACCGCCCTCTTCTTTAAGTTCAGCAATTAATTGAGCTATTACTTCTTCGGATTCTCGGGAGGCTGTTCCATTTCCCAATGAGATAATATCCACTTTATGTTTTTCGATCAAACTTTTTAAGGTTCTGATGGTCCCTGCTATATCTTTTCTAGGCACTGTAGGATATACAGCCGTCGATTCTAAATATTTACCATTTTCATCTAAAACAGCAATTTTACAACCAGTACGGAAGCCAGGGTCATAGCCCATAATTCGTTTTCCCTTAACCGGAGCCTGAAGTAACAATGCCGACAGGTTCTTTGAAAATACATCAATAGCACCCTCTTCAGCCTTCTCTGTTAATTGATTGCGAATTTCACGCTCAATCGACGGCCAAATTAATCGTTTTAACGAATCTTTTACTGCTCGGACAATATAACTTCGATTGATGGTTGTAACGTTGGTTAGATGATCAATCATATGGTCTTCAATGATTTCTTGATCTAGTTCTATATTGACTTTTAAAACCCCTTCCTTCTCGCCACGATTTAAAGCTAAAATTCGATGACCTGGCAATGATTTGATGGGTTCTTTAAAATCAAAGTACATTTCATAAGGAGAGTTTTCACCCTTACCAGTGGATACAATCACACCTAGCTTTTCACAATAAGAGCGAATCCATTTCCGATTATCAGCATCATCAGAAAATTGCTCTGCCAAGATATCCAAGGCATAGTTTATAGCAGCCTCTCCTGATTCAATTCCTTTCTCCGCATCCACGAAGCTATCGGCTTTTACCGGAATATCCCCTTCACCAACCATTATAAAGTCGGCTAATGGCTTTAACCCTTTTTCAATGGCAATGGTTGCCCGGGTTCGTTTTTTCGGACGAAACGGACGATAGATGTCATCCAGTTCGGTTACCGTTTCAGCTTTTGCTAAATTGGCTAAAATTTCTTCGGTCATATTCCCCTGTTCTGTTATCAGTCGCTGAATGTCATCTCGTTTTGAATTAAAATTCCTTAAATAAGTGAGTCGTTCTGCTAATTTTCTTAGAACTTCATCATCTAAGGATCCCGTTTTTTCTTTTCGATAACGGGCGATAAAAGGAACCGTATTCCCTTCATCTAATAGAGCAACAACGGCTTCTACCTGGTCTTGTTTGATCCCCAACTCTGAGGCTATTTTTGTTTCAATTTGTATCATCCCTATATTTCCCCCTGCGCACTTGCTTTTAGCCAAGCATTAATAAATAAGTCAATGTCTCCATCCAATACACCATAAACGTCACTGGTTTCTACTAACGTTCGGTGGTCTTTAACCATCTGATAGGGATTAAAAACGTAAGATCTAATTTGTGATCCCCAGCTCATATCTTTCTGCTCTCCAGTAAGTTCTTCAATTTTTTCCATATGAGCTCGTTCTTTTAACTCTACCAACTTTGATTTTAACAAAGACATGGCTACATCCTTATTGATGTGTTGACTCCGTTCATTTTGACATTGAACAACGATGCCTGTTGGCATATGCGTAATTCTTACAGCCGATTCTGTTTTATTGACGTGCTGTCCACCAGCTCCACCTGCACGATAAGTATCTATTTTTAAATCATCACTATTAATATCAACATCTTGATTTTTCCGAAGCTCTGGTAAAACTTCAACGGAAGCAAATGATGTTTGCCGTTTACCATTGGTATTGAAAGGAGAAATTCTGACTAAGCGATGAATCCCCTTCTCACTTTTTAAATAACCATAGGCAAAATCACCTGTAATTTTAACGGTTGCCTCGCGAATACCAGCTTCTTCCCCACCTAATAGGTGAAGCATTTCTGTTTTATAACCCTGCTGTTCTGCCCAACGCAAATACATTCGAAGCAACATGTCCGTGAAATCTTGCGCATCCGTCCCCCCCACACCAACATGGAGGTTTAAAATAGCGTTATTTTCATCATACTGGCCGTTTAAGTGCAGTTTGAGCAAGTAGTCGTCTAGTTCTTCATCTAAGTCCACTAGGTCCTTTAAGAGCTGTTCTCCGGCCTTCTCGTCACCCTCTGATAATTCAGACAAAATTTCGATATCACTTAATCGCTCTTGAAACTGAGCCAAGCTTTTTAATTTTCCATCAATCTCTGATGCTTCTTGACTAAGTTCCCTGGCCTCCTCTGGGATATCCCAGAAAGTAGGCTCCGTCATTTTCATATTCAGCTCAGATAAACGCAAGTTGAGTCGTGTTGTGTCAAAGACTCTCCTTTATAGAGTTTATTTTCGCTTCTTGCTCACTGATTTTCTGCAGTGCTTCTGCCAGTTTTAAATACATGTTTGACACCCCTTCATTTATTTTTATTCGTCTAATTTTACATTGAGACTATGTTTTTTTCAATTTTTCTCTGAGCTTTTTTAAAAGTTTTGTCTTAAGAACTGTGATCCTAGATTCGTCTTATCCGAGTTCGTTCT
>JAAZGI010000439.1 GCA_012511315.1 Clostridium sp. | reverse complement strand
TGGGTGTTTATTCGTCTCATCAAATATCAAACGGAAAAAGCACTGGCGAATCGTTACCTGTGGTATTCATTTTATATATTTCTTTTATCCTTACCTTTGGTTATTTTATGGATGGCTTGGGCAGTGGATAAACTACCAAAAGAAACCTTACCCCCTAAATGGTTGCGGTATTTAGCTATATGGTCTGGCCTCTTGGTTATTCTGGTATTTACAAATGACCTTCATGGATTAGTTTTTTCCTTAGATCTAACAAGAAAGGATTGGGCAATAAACTATAGCTATGGTTCCGGCTATTATCTGATTTTATTGACTGGTATGTTAAATCTTTTAGCAGCTTTTATGATCTTACTGCGTAAAAGTGTGAAAAACCCGAGGAAAGGAAGTATTACTTTTCCCTTAATTGTCTTTATTTCATTTGGTTTTTATAATTTCCAGTACATCACAAGAAACCCATTTTTTTATCAAACAGATTTAACCATTATGACCGGTTTCTTTACCTTGCTGATGTTTGAAGCGTGTATCCAGTCGGGGCTCATCCCAACCAATAAAAAACACACTAAAATATTTGAAAAATCGCCGTTAAAGATGCAAATTGTAAACCAAGCCGGCGAGGTTGTACTAGCCTCAGCAGCGGCTCTTCCCTTAGAACCATCAATCATAAAAAAAGCGATATTAAGGTCGACAGTTGCGATCTCGGGAAATGATGCTTCCATAGTTTTTGCCGATTCAATCCCTGGAGGTTATGCCATTTGGAATGAAGATGTTAGTCAACTTTATAAGCTGCACAAAGAAATTAAAGATTCAATCTTAAAATTGTCCAAAGCTAATAACCTACTGGCAGAAGAGGCAAAGGTGAAACGAGCAATTAACCAAGCAGATGAGAAAAGAAAGCTAATGGATCAGCTGGAACATGAAATCACTAAAAGCATTAGCCAACTAACAAGGATGATTGAGAATCTTTCGGATTCCAAAAGCCCTGGACAAGATACCACCCGAATTGCTCTTTTACTGGGTTATTTAAAACGACGATGCAATTTATTTTTTCATGAAAAGGAATCCAGCTTAATAGATAGCAATCGAATTCTTCAGTATCTAGATGAGTTAATTGAAATTGCAAACTACGCTGATGTTCAAATCGCAAGGGCACACAAAATAAAAGGTAATATAGATATTCGTTATGGAACTCTGATTTATGATTTCTTCTATGCTGTAGTAGACGTGGCTATTCAAGGGGAGTGTCCCTATATTATTGAATCTTTGGAATATGAAGAGGGCGTTCTAACCCTAAGATTACTTTCATCAGAAGAGCTAGGACATTTTACTCCAAAGTTTGAGCTTGTTCAGGCAATTCAAGGTGTAAACGGTAAGATAATAATAAAAGAGTTAGAAGATGGCGTGGGAATTAGTCTATCTTTTCCGAAAGGGGGGGGCTCAAATGATTGAGTTTTTTTCCTTTTCAGAAAGTGCTCGAATATTTATTACGACTTTATTAGGAGTAGGCTTACTATTTCAAACTTTAGCCATGATTTTTAACTACTATATTAAACGGTTAAACCTTGGGAAAGTATTTAAAGATCTCCTCGAGTTGGCAATTTTGCTTAATATTCTGGTGTATTCAATTTTGCATGGCCAAGTCATCAATGGCTACAAATATGGATTTGTGATATTTGGTGAATATGAAAAAACACGGGTGATTTCTTTTTTACTAATTCTAATTTTAGTCATCATTATTTCAAGGTGGGATAAGACCCTAAAACCTCTAAGTATAATCCCGGCTGCGATGATACCATTGCCTATTATCGAAAAAATTCTTGGACCAATTTTTCCATGGTTTTTTATAGCTGCCTTACTTTTTTACTTAGGCCGAAGTATACAAATATGCAGGCGAAGCATCAAAAGCATTAAGACGACTATTTCCGCTTTATCAATAACTCATGCCATTGACACTCTTCATACCGGTGTCTTGCTATCAGAAGAAGATGGAGATATTCTACTTTGCAATCAGCAAATGCAGAACCTAATGCAGGCAATGACAGGACGAATGTACCGCAATGCAATCCAGTTTTATGATCAATTGGTTCAAGACCATAGTGAGCTTAGGGGCGAGAGGAATAAACTGGACCAACAAATGGTGTATCTTTTAACGGATGGAACAGTCTGGATGTTAACGAAAGCAGATGTTTTCTCAGCTGGTAAAAAGTATGTTCATCTTTCATTGGCAGATGTTACTGATTTATGGGAGTTAACCATTCAGTTGAAAGAGCAAAATAAAAAGTTACGGCAAAAAAGTGCTGAGCTTAAAAATACTATGGAAAACCTGCACAGCCTAAGTCAAAAGAAAGAAATTGAGCAAGCTAAAATGCGTGCCCATGATATTTTAGGTCAGCGATTGTCCGTGTTATTGCGGATTATTCAAACAGAGAAGAAGCTGGACTTTGATTTACTAACAGCACTATCAAAGGGACTATTAGCAGAGCTAAAAGAAGAACAAAAAGAACGCTCCCCTTATGCTGAACTAGACAATATTCAAGAAATATTTAAGGCCATCGGTGTGGATGTTACATTCGAAGGACAACTTCCAGACAATCTTAGCCAAGCTCGTTTATTTGCCGAAGTCATCAGAGAAGGATCTACCAATGCAGTTCGCCACGGTTTTGCAACAAAAATTGATATTCAAGTAAAGCCAGAGAACAACAATTGGAAATTGACCATAACAAATAATGGCGACTCCTCTGCCAAGCCATTTGTCCCAGGAAGTGGTATCCGACTTATGAAAAAAAAAGTAGCCGAG
>JAAZGI010000438.1 GCA_012511315.1 Clostridium sp. | reverse complement strand
TCAGTAAATATAAAAAGAAAACTCTTAAGCTGAGCCGGACGGCGGGGAATTTAGCGAAGGATTTAAACTTATGATTTGTAATTGGCTAATAGGCATTTTCAGAAAGATTGAGTGGAAGGTCATATTTATGAGTCCTTTGAAGTATAATTGAACAAAAGGAAGTGGGTGAGATTTTTGAAGGTAAGAAAAAGCTTAGATTTATTGCCTCTTTGGTATTATTTTTGCTATTATTAGGCACCTTTGGTTATAAAATCTTATTGGAAATTGGTTTTTTAGACGCTCTTTACATGACGGTCATCACGGTTTCCACAGTTGGATACGCTGAAGTTGCCCAAATGGACAATGAAGCAAAAATGTTCTCGATATTTCTTATTTTTGTAAGCTTAGGTACTGTGGGTTATTTATTTTCCAGTATTGTGAGTTCGTTATTAGAAGGAGACCTAAGACTGGCTTGGAGGATGAAGCGGATGAATAAAGATATATTTAAATTAAGGAATCATTATATTATTTGTGGAGCTGGAGAAACCGGCTTAAATGCAATCAGACAATTTAAAAAGTCAAAGGTATAATTTATCGTTGTTGAAAAAGATGAAGAAAAAATTAAAGCGTTAGTGGAAGATAATCTAATGGTAATTCAAGGAGATTCTACAGATGAAGATGTTCTTGAAAGCGCAGGAATTACTTATGCGAAAGGTCTCATATCGACGCTGCCAAATGACGCTGATAATGTGTATACAGTTTTAACGGCAAGATCGAAAAATAGTGATTTATATATTGTCTCGAGAGCTATTGAGGAGCATGCTGATAAAAAACTTATGCGAGCTGGGGCTAACAACACAATCTCACCCAATGAAATTGGTGGGAATCGAATGGCAGCATTGATCCTACGGCCGGCTGTCATCTCCTTTTTGGATGTGATGACCCACGCTGGTGACGTGGTGTTAGACTTGGAAAGTGTTACTGTGGAGAAGAAATCCTTCATTAAAGATAAAAGCTTGAGGGAAGCCCAAATCCCACAAAAAACTGGACTAATTGTTCTTGCAATTAGAACTAAAGTAGAAGATAATTGGATTTTTAATCCGAAGTCAGATATGTTGTTGCAAGAGGGGGATATTATGGTAGTCTTAGGAACTCAAGAGCAAGTGGATAAACTTAAAAAATTATCAATTGAAAAGTTTTCCGTTTAGTTATTGTAAACTGTTTGTATATTTACTGATCTCAGTTTTACATATGAGATGAAGAATGGACATTTTAGATCTTAAGAATTTCAAAAGTATAAGGGAAAAGATGTGAATGCAAGAAAGGGACCATCCAATCCACCTCAAAATGTAAAAAAAATGATAAATTCGTCTCAAAAAAATAAAAAATCATTAAAACAAAGAATAAGTAGCAAAAAGGATAAAAGATGAGCATAAAAAGACCAGATGAAATTTTGTTGTTAAAGAATAGTAAAAAAGGGATGTTTAGAATATTATTTGGCAGAACAGGAATTGTGATAGGCCTTTTACTAGTGCAAGTTGTGGCTCTATTTACAGTGTTTAGTTTTTTAGAGAGCCTAATGCCCTATGCAGTGGGTACTATATTAGCGTTTACAGTCTTAATGGTAATTTATGTGATCAATTCAGAGCATAATGTCAGCGTGCAATTATCCTGGGTGACTTTAATCGTTCTAGTTCCAGGTTTCGGTGGATTACTTTATGTTTTCATACAAACAGACATTGGCCATCGAACTCTTAAACAACGATTGAAACGAATTATTAAAGAAACAGAAGCCGACTTATCAGATCAAGAGGATTTGATGGTACGTTTAGAACAAGATAAAAAAGGGCTATTCAATCTAGCTCATTACACGGAACAGGCGGTTGGTTTTCCGGTATATGAAAACTGTTCCACTAAATACTTTCCCATAGGTGAAGATGCTTTTAAAGAAATGCTATTTCAGCTGGAAAAAGCAGAAAAGTTCATATTTATGGAATATTTTATCGTGGAAGAAGGTTATATGTGGGGACAAATCCTAAAGATTTTATCCGATAAAGCTAAGGCAGGGGTAGAGGTTCGCTTCATGTATGATGGAACGTGCGAATTTGCCTTATTACCTTACAACTACACGAAAAAGCTGGAAAAACTAGGTATTAAAAGCAAGGTGTTTGCGCCTATCCGACCTTTTCTCTCAACTCATTATAACTATAGGGATCACCGCAAAATCTTGGTGGTTGATGGTCGAGTGGCTTTTACTGGTGGATTGAACTTAGCCGATGAGTATATCAACAGAAAAGAAATTTATGGGCATTGGAAAGACACAGCAATTATGGTAGAAGGGAAATCAGTAGAAAGCTTTACCCTTATGTTTTTGCAAATGTGGAATACCAGTGAAAAGGATCGAAGCTATCTCACCGAAGAATACAAATCTGCGCCGTTAAAAGAAAAAGGGAAAGGTTATGTGATTCCTTTTGGTGATTCACCTTTAGTGGATGATAAAGTGGGTCAAATGATCTATATGGACATCATCAATCGAGCTGAAAACTATGTTTATATTATGACACCCTACTTAATATTAGATGGTGAAATGGTAACTAGTTTGCAGTTTGCGGCCAAACGAGGGATCGATGTGAGGATTATTATGCCCCACATTCCTGACAAAAAGTTTGTTTTTGCTCAATCGCGTAGCCATTATCATGAGCTAATGAAAGCGGGTGTTAAAATCTACGAATATACAGCTGGGTTTATGCATGCTAAGGCATTCCTAAGTGATGATATTAGGGCTGTTGTCGGAACAATTAACCTTGATTATAGGAGCCTTTATCACCATTTTGAATGTGCTTTATTTATGGAAGAAGTGACAGCAATCACTGAAATCAAGAAAGATTTTGAGGAAACCTTTAAAAAATCCCAAAGGGTAACGGAGCAGGATATTAAAAATTATAATTTGTTGATGACACTAGCTGGCAAAGCCTTAAGGTTATTTGCTCCCTTGATGTAATGTAGAGTTTCAGGATAGTTAAAATTAAAAGTAAAGGCAAAAAAAGGACTGATTGAAGCTTCAATCAGTCCTTTTCTGATTTTACAGTGGTATATAGTCTTCTCAAGTTATGACCACAAATTGAGGTAAAAGTGATCATTAAATCGATGATTCTGTTAGATGAGGAATAATCAATTTTAAACTGCTAAGCTGAAGATTAATAGTTCATGAGATAAAGGTGAAACAAAGCATGAAGATTTTAAACAAATTTATTTAGTGGCTGACTGCCATTTAGCTTATGGTATAGTAAAAATAATAGCGAAAATCACAACGACAGTCACAACGTCAATCATAGAAAAAACTTAGCACGAATCTCGGTGGTGACAATAAGCTACGGGATAGACTCTTTAAAAACATACAGGTGTAATCAGTCGCTAGCCAGTATACAGACGATTTAAAAGGAGAGAATGATGAAAAATTTTAATTACTCAATACCAACAGAAATATTTTTTGGTCGAGACCAAATCAACATTTTAGCAGATCAAATCAAAGCCTATGGTGATAAGGTACTTCTAGTTTATGGTGGGGGCAGTATCAAGAAAAACAAAATCTATGATAAAGTCACGTCTATGTTCAAGGAAAACAAGATTAGTTTTTGGGAGCTGCCAGGTGTTGAACCAAATCCTAGAATAACCAGTGTCAGAAAAGGAATTGAAATTTGTCGAGCTAATCATATTGAGCTTGTTTTAGCAGTGGGTGGTGGTAGTGCCATTGACTGCTCTAAAATAATAGCAGCGGGCTATTACTATGAGGGTGATGCTTGGGATCTTGTTTTAGATTCAAGCAAGATTAATAAAGCCCTGCCGATAGCAACCGTTTTAACCTTAGCGGCAACCGGTTCGGAGATGGATGCAGGGGCTGTTATCACAAACCTAGAAACCAATCAAAAACTAGGAACGGGTCACCCTAACATTATCCCTAAGTTCTCAATTTTAGATCCAACCTATACCTTCTCCGTACCAAAGCATCAAACAGCGGCAGGCACAGCAGACATTATGAGTCATGTTTTTGAAGCATATTTTAGTAATACCAAAGAAGCTTACCTGCAAGATCGAATGGCGGAAGCGATTCTTAAAACCTGCATCAACTATGGAAGAAAAGCCATGGATGAGCCAGAGAATTATGAAGCCAGAGCTAACTTAATGTGGGCTTCAAGCCTAGCCATTAATAATCTTTTAAGCTATGGAAAAGAAACAGAATGGAGTGCCCATGAAATGGAGCATGAGCTTAGTGCGTTCTATGATATTACTCATGGCGTAGGTCTTGCTATCTTATTCCCATATTGGATGGATTATGCACTAAATGATGAGACGCTTAATAAGTTTGTTGACTACGGTGTGAACGTTTGGGGGCTTGACTCTGATCTAGAACCCTACGAAATCGCCCGTGGTGCCATTCAAAAGACAAGAGAGTTTTTTAATTCTTTAGACCTGCCATCCACTTTAACAGAAGTAGGAATTGGCGAAGAAAAATTAGAAACCATGGCAAAACAAGCCACAGTGCGCGGAACCCTTGGACGGTTTAGTCCTTTAGAGGCAGACGATGTGCTAAAGATTTACAAGGCAGCTCTTTAGTTACTTCCTTGCTTATTAGTACTTCCACAGTTAGAAAATATATTGAAAGACTATTTTTGTACAAAAAAGGTGCTGGTGATTATTCACCAGCACCAAATATTGTAGAGCCCCATTTTTGAAAAAATATGAAAAATCGAAATGCTTTAGGAATTTCATTCTTTGAAATAATCATTAGTAAATGACTTTTTCTTCATGATTAAGGTTCCCTCTTTTATATTTATGTTTCATCTTATCTAATTGCTATTTCCTACCTATTCCTTTTTTAATATTGTATATGATTAAGGATTTTATGTAAATCAAATTACTGGATGGATGTTACTTTTTATGTATAAAATTTAACAAGTCCAAAAAAACCAATAAAATGCTTTATAGAAATAAAAAGAAGCCAGTCACGCTCAGCTTGAATGCTGATTGTGGCTGGCTTTTTCAATTAATTTAGGGAGTACAACCTTCAAATTTAAAGGGCTGTTTCATAAAATGTCTTTTTCGCAAAGATGCTTAAAAGAATTGGAATGATGAGAAGACCTAGGGTGATATAAAGGATATGAAACACTGAGAAGCGTTCTAAAACTAAACCACCGAACAAGCTTCCAAAGACAATTCCAAAGTTAAAGGTACTCGATTGAAGAGAAGTGGCAACATCTTTGCCCTTACTAACCTGCCTAGTGATTGCGGTTTGGAAGATTGTGACCAGAGCTCCGAAAGAAATACCCCACAATAAAAAGGCTAAGTGAGCAACAATACTCATACCTTTAAAGCTAATAAACATGATCATGGTAATAAACCCTAAGCTCAACATAAATACGGTTAAAGCACCTAAGTGATTATCCACAACTTTTGCAGCTAGTAAAACAGAGATAATGGTACCCACACCAAAAATCAATAAAGCGATATTAATTCCACCACTAAACTTTAGGTTATCCACCAAGGGTGAAACATAAGTATACAAAGCATAGTGAGCCATAATGGTAAGGAAGGTTACAATTAAGACAATAACTACGGATTTGTTTTTAATGATTGTAAACGGTGAATTTGCTTTGGTTCTCTTTTCACCCTTTACAGATGGTAAAATTGTTTGTGCCAAAAGAGCAATGACAAAAATGACGATGCTTAAAAGACCAAACTCAATTCTCCAGCCAAATTTTGTTCCAATGGTGGTCATGACAGGTAAACCAATACCAATTCCTAAAGTTACACCAGACATGGCAACTGCAATGGCTCGGCCTGATAAATTTGCAGGTACTAAACGGATGGCATAAGCGGAAACAAGGGGCCATAAGACACCAGCTGAAATTCCCCCTAATAGTCTGGCTGCAACAATAACTGAATATGAACTTGAAAATGCAATAACTAAATTAGAAATACCAAAAATGATAAGTAAAACCATTAGCAATTTCTTTCGATCAATGGCCATGGTAAGTGTAATCAGTGGGATGGTACCAATGGCTGATGCCACAGCGTAGACAGAAACTAAAAATCCAATCGCTGAATAAGATACTTGTAGTCCACTACTCATTTCAGGTAATATGCCAGAAGGCATTAACTCTGATAAAATCCCCATAAATGTAACGCTGGATAAAATTAATAAATAAATCCATGGGAATTTGTTGTTCGTTTTCTCCATACTTCCTCCTCCTACCAGTATTTTAACCGTTAATATAAGACGGTTGATACTATATCCCATTATACTTTACATAATATAGAGCTGCCATGGACAATACTACAAACTTTCCCCCATCTTCTTGGACTTTTAGACCCAAAAGAACTCGCTTTTTTCGTTGACAGAGCTAATGATTATAATCTATATATTGGGTATACTTTAGTTAATAGACAAGGGTGGAAAAGCAGTATGAAAAGGAGTTAGTATATGAAAAAATTTACAAACGCAGTTATTTATGGTTATAAAGATGCAAACGAGATATTAGTTGAAAATGGCATCATCAAAGCAATTGGCAGGGATTTAGGTGCGGCAGATGAAGTCATCGATTTAGATGGGAAAATGGTGACAGCACCATATGTTGATCCACATTTACACTTAGATTATGTTTACACACTGTCAGAATTAGGACAAGAGGGGGCAGGCTCAGGAACTCTATTTGAAGCTATCGAGCTTTGGCCAAAGTTTAAAGAAACGTTGACCGTTGAGAGCGTGAAACATCTTGCTTTAAAGGGAATTCAAGATGAAGTGAGCCAAGGTGTTCAGTACATTCGTACCCACATTGATGTAACGGATCCAAATTTCACAGCACTGAAAGCTATGCTGGAACTGAAAGATTAATTGAAACACATTGTTGACATTCAAATCGTTGCCTTCCCCCAGCAGGGAATGTATACCTATAAAGGTGGACGAGACTTAGTGGAAGAAGCTCTTAAGATGGGTGCCGATGTGGTGGGAGGGATTCCTCACTATGAGCCAGCTCGAGAGTTCGGTGAACAGTCGATCCATGACATTGTAAATCTTGCTTTAAAGTATGAAAAGCTAATTGATGTACACTGTGACGAGACAGATGATCCGCATTCACGGTTTGTGGAACTGTTAAACGCACTAGTGCTGATGGAAGACTATGGAACCAAGACCACAGCAAGCCATACCTGTTCTTTTGGCTCAGCTGATAACTCCTATGCTTTCCGGATGATGGATTTATTCAAGAAAAGTCAGATGAACTTTATCGCTTGTCCCACAGAAAATGCTTATCTCCAAGGACGACAGGACACTTACCCAAAAAGGCGTGGGTTAACTAGAGTGAAAGAGTTTATTGAAAATGGCATCAACGTTGCCTTTGCTCAGGATTCAATTAATGATCCTTGGTACCCAATGGGGAATGGAAACATGATGAATATCCTGGATAATGGAATTCACTTGGCTCAAATTATGTCACCTGAGGATATTGAGACCAATTTAGATTTAATTACCAGTAATGGCGCACGTTGCTTAAATATCCAAGATACCTATGGACTTGACGTGGGTAAGGATGCAAACTTTATAGTGATTGATGGAGTTAGTCCCTTTGACGTCATTAGAACACGAGCAAAGGTCTTAGCTTCGATAAGAAAAGGTGAGTACTTATTTAAGCAAAAGCCAACAGCTTTTGATGTTGCTCTTGATTTGGGCATCAAATATTAAGAACAAAAGGAATACAATCTGGACAGCTATGGGGATTAAATAGCCGGCTGAAAAGAACCTACTCCATGTGAAATAAATATTTGAGCTGCAACTTAATGAGTGAGCTGCAACTTAATTAATTGGCTGTCTGCAAGATTTTTTAAAATTGCTATTATACCCTCCCAATAGTAGAATAAGCTATTGGGAGGGTATATTTATGGTTGTTAAATGTTATGATCTGATGAAAATATCAACTTTTAAAATATCCATCTAGTCGGTGGGGCATCGGGCTTAAATCGACTTGTTTCATGGACTTATGTTTTGACTACGCCTGCTTTAGGTGATTGGGTGCGTGGTGGTGAATTAGTTTTTGTGGTGAATCAACTAGACTTAACGAAGATATTAAAAGATGCTGTTCTTCACAAAGTATCGGGTGTTGTAGTACTGAAAAATGAAGAAAATCAGAGTTTAATCCAAGATAAGCATATTGATTTTGCTAACAGTGAAAAACTCCCCCTCTTTGATATGGATTATCACCTGAAATTAGTTGACGTAACGAGAGAAATTAGTGGATTTATTATGAAAAAGAAAGAAAAAGTAAATTATGTGGACCACTTTTTCCATAATGTATTATTCTCAGATCAACTAGAGCAAAAAGATATGGATGATTTTTCCCTGCATTATGGCTTTCACAGGGAACACCTATTTTTTATTACCACCATTCATAGTGATGATCCCGCTAAACTTAACGAAGTTCAAACTGCACTAGAACGCTACCTAGAAGATGTAACCGTTGACTTTTTGATGTTAAACTTATCCTCATATTTGGTCCTACTAGCCTATACCCCTAAAGAGGGTATTAAAAAGGCGAAAGGCCTCCTAACGTCATCCTTCTCTTTGCTAAATGAACGATTCCCCCAGATGCTTTATATGGCCATGGGAAATATTACAGATTCTTTAAATGAAATTCGAACAAGCTATCAAAACTCAATGAATGCAATTGATTTATGCACCCATGAAAACAGGGTGGTTGATTTTGAAGAGTTAGGGTTCCCTCGTTTATTTTTAAGTCTCCCACGGGAAACACTAAAAGAATATGCTGATTTTATCTTAGAGCAAGTTATAACCTATGATAAAGAAAATGAATCAGACTTTCTTAAAACAATGGAAATATATATTCTGTGTAATGGAAGCATAAGCCAGGCTTCGGAACAGCTTTTTATTCATAAGAATACTTGTATTTATCGGATTGCTCGAATCTATGAACTGTTTGGTTTGGATTTAAAAGATGCTCAGGTGAAAGCAGAAGTTTTAAACTGTCTTTCAATTTACCGTTTTCTTGGTGAAGTTGAAGCGATTTAACCTGTCTGATTTTCATGCTTTTATTAGAAAGTAAAATTAAAATAGAAGCTTTGTAAAAGATTAAGATTAGTAAAATAAGAAGTTTAATAAAAAAAATCAAATGAAAAGCTGAGGAGCACGCCTGATGGGAGCTCCTCAGCTTTTCATTCTTAAATTTTAGCGGTTAATTGCAACCACATCGCTGTAGGGATTGGTTTTACCTTCGATTAAATCTGCTAAAATATTAGCTCCTGCCATGGAATAACAGGTTCCATTGCCTTCATAGCCCAGCAAGTAATATCTGTTCTTAAGCTTTGGATCTTTACCGATAAAAGGGAGACCATCCTTTGATGTTCCAAACAAGGCATTCCAGCGATGGGTGATGTTTAATTTTAAGTGGGGAAAAACTTGTTCAATTTGTTTTCTAATTTTCTCTGTTTTTTCAAAAATTACGTCTTGGTCTTCCTCCACGTTGGAGATGTATTCATCTTCGCCACCGGCTATAATACGGTGATCCTTAGCAGTTCTAAAATAAAGGTAAGGTCTTCTGGTTTCCCAAATCATCACATCATCTTTCCATGGTTGATTTGAGGAGGTGGTAGCGGAGAAGGCATAGGTTCTTTCGATTTGGGCTTTATCTTTAATACACTCGTAAATCTTTGCGTAGCCCGTTGCCAGGATAATCTGGTCAAAGATAATTGTATGGCCTTGACTGGTAATGGCTGACCCACTTTTAATTTCATCGAGGAGAATATTAGTGTTTTCGAAATAGGTAACTCCTCTCGATTTATTTTTTTGAACAATGGCTTGAATGAATTTATAAGGGTTAACCTCTGCATCAAACCAAGTTTTTAAAGCTGCACCCTTGTTGATGTCGTATTCCTTTTCTAACTGTTCTTGCTCTAAAAATTCGACAGGAAAACCATGCTTTTTTAGAGACTCGTATTCATGGATTAGATTGTTAACATCATCCTTTTGAGAGGCATAATATATACTATCCCTTAGAATATAGTCCCCATCATAATCCAAATCATAATTTAGACTGGTTAAGTCTTTCATAGCTTCTAGACACATTTGATAGAAGAGAACCGCCTTTTTTTCACCGATGGACTGAATGAATTCTGTCAGCATCATATCACTTGAATATTGCAGCATTCCAGTATTTGCCGTACTACTCCCGCTGCCAAGCTTATCTTTATCGACCACAACCACTTGATGGCCACGTTTTGATAGGATGTAGGCTGCTAGATTTCCAGACATACCACCACCGACAATTAAGATTTTTGTTTTTATATTGTCCGCTAAAGAGAGATGGCTTTCATAGCTTGATTGCTTTTTGTCCCAATAAGTCACTCCACTATACAGTTTCATGGATTCAACCTCCACCATTTTTAATGTTTAGAAATAGCTCTTTCTTTGAATATACTACATTTTCCATGAATCAGGATTTTGTTTCCAAAAAATTAGTTTAATCAATTCATTGAACACATCCAATATTTGGATAGAAGAAAGGTTAGATTTTAAAACCTAAATATTAAAGGTTCAACTATAAAGTTTACACATTAAAGGT
>JAAZGI010000437.1 GCA_012511315.1 Clostridium sp. | reverse complement strand
TTCCCTCTCAAGTTCTTGGTCTTTTTATGTCTGTCTTCTTGGTCTGTCTTCTTGGTCTGTTTTCTTGGTCTGTTTTCTTGGGTCTCATTCTCACATTGCGCTTCATTTTTTACTTTACCAAAGATTATCTCATGCCATTAAGTCATTCAATTAAGGATTGATTCCTCCCTATGGATAAGTAAATTTCTATCCTTCTGGAAGCTCCCTTTTTAGCTAAGCCTTTTATTCACTATGGATTCCTCTGAGCTACTTCCTTTCTTGATTTAGAATTTAAAGGGTGTTAGGCTTTAATTAATTAACAAGGAGGGAACAGTACTATGATTAATCATCGAATATTGACTGAGGCTAAGCCCTATCTTGAAAACCGCACCATCAAAGACTTAGTGATTAGCCTGTCCTTGATTGCCATTGAATTAGACAATGGTGATATCGGGCTGTCTTATATGCTACGTGACGGTTTGCCTCCAGGCTGCTCCACCTTTGCCTTTGCACAAGACCTCATTGGTCAAAACGCTTGGACCGTAGCCCAATTGTTGGTTGCTGGCACAGATTATGCCCAGCGTGGTGTTGCCATGGCAGTGCTTACAGCTGGCTCACGGCAGTTACCCCTCCCTGATCAAAATCCAAACCATCCATCTTTTGAAATAGAATTAATGGATCGTGATGTGATTGGTATGGTTGGCTTAATTCCACCCATGGCTCGACATTTTCAAAAAGAAGGTTTTGAAACCATAATTTTTGATTCAGAAATTAGTCGCTTCAACCAGGAGTCTAAAGAGGTCTCTGCCATGGAAGAACAATCCCGTCTACTTCCTGCCTGTGACATTGTCATTCTTAGTGGAACTACTTTAATTAACCAATCCTTGGAACAACTTTTAGAGTGGTGTGCTAAGGCTCGCGAAATTGTATTAGTGGGTTCATCTACACCCATGTATCCAGAAGCCTTTAAAGGAACTGGGGTCACTCGCCTAGCTGGCTCATGGTGGGATTCCGAGAAAAAAGATGAGATCTTTAAAAAGATTTCTTTAGCCGGAGGTATTCGTCACCTATCTGAAACCATGATCAAAAAATCTGTTCAAGTGAGCAAATAAGGAGCCGATATGACTAAGTTCTGGTCTGATAACGCCTTTGAATTTTATAAACAAGCCTGTGACCATGGTAATTATCCCGAAATCCCCTTTGGTGACCATCTTCGAGCTCTCATCTCAACAGACGATGTAGTAGCTGATATTGGTTGTGGTTTTGGAATTACCAGCCTGTATTTTGCAAAGCTTTGCCGCAAAGTTTTAGCCATCGATCAAGACGCCGCCGCTTTAAAGGTGCTGGCTCATACAATGAAGGAACAGCAAGTTGGTAATATTGAAATCATCCAAAGCACTTGGCCTAAAGTCGACTGTGAAGATTGGGATATCGCCATTGGGATCTACCACAATAACTTTGCTAATGATACTGAAAAAATTAACCAACTCATAGCTAAAACCCGCCGTGGCGGACTAATTAGCACCCAAGGAACTCTTGAGCGCGAAAGCTTTCACCTTGCAGTCTCAAAGAAGTTGGGCCTGCCTCCAAAACATAGTCCATCCTGTTCAAATGGCTGTTACGTGAAAGGGCGCCTTGAACAAGCCGGACTCAAAGTTTCTTGTAGTATGATCCCTCATGATTTCGATCAACCCGTCAAAGACCGTAATCAAGCCATCCTTTTTATTATGGATCAATTAAGGCTAGATGAGGAACATTACCTATCCATCGCCGAATCCCTCGATGAATATATTAAAGAGGAGTCTGGAACGCTATTGGTTCCTATCCGGCGCTATAATTGCGTTCTCATCTTTAATAAGTAACCACTCTGAATTAGCAAACGTTTCAAAAGCTTTGCAAGGCAGTTTATGTGTGAATATAAAAATATCCCCTGGAGTAAAGCCTACTAATCTTTACTCCAGAGGATATTTTTGGTGTTACAGCTTTTGAAGTTCCTTTCTTCCCGTATAGTTTTTACTCGTCTTCTAAAGCTCGAATCCCTGTGACACCACCTGTTATAACCACCCCATCATATCCATGTTGTTTTAATAAGGAGGCCGCGGTGATGGCTCGATTCCC
>JAAZGI010000436.1 GCA_012511315.1 Clostridium sp. | reverse complement strand
TTAAGATTAATATGGTTAGAGTTAATGGATGTTCCGGTTATTTATTGGCTGCCGCTTTACTACCTGCGATACGTCCAAATGTAAGTGACATTTGGATTGAAGTTCCGCTTGCTGGGTACTCAAGATTAAAGAAACTTCCGTTTGCAATTTCACCAGCTGCATAAAGACCTTTAATGGGTTCATCATCGCCGTTTAAAACTTCAGCATCAAGGTTTGTTTTAATCCCAGACATGGTTCCAAGAATCGCCGGTTCCACTACTAATGCATAGTAGGCGGGAGAGTCAATTGGCTTATGGTCGGTAAGGTCTTTACCAAAGGCTGTATCTTCTCCACCAGCTATCATAGCATTATAATTTTCTACAGTAGATTCAAATGTGGCTGGATCAACGCCCATTGCCTGAGCTAAGTCAGCTAATGTTTCAGATTTAAAGGCAACGCCCTTTTCGACAGCGTCATCTAAGGTTTCAACATAAGTATTCGCATCAAAAACTAGATATCCAATTTGCTCTGGTTGTTTGATTAGCTCTTCATAGAATATGGGGTAATCAATTGTTTCATTGACAAACCGTTCTCCATTGCTGTTGACATATAGGTATGGCATCCACATAAGAGAGGAAACAGGCGTTGTGTAGGATGGTTCATCTTTTACCCGTCGGAATCCGATGGTTCCGCCATTGGAGATAACTTGTGCACCAGCATCACTAGCCATAAGTAAACCATCGCCTGTATTACCAGAACTAGCAAAAGAGTGGTGGTTTAAAGAACGAGAGGCGTATTCTTTCATTAGATCTTCATTGTGATCAAAACCACCAGTTGTTAGAATCACAGATTTTGCATTAAATACCTTTTCTTGTCCGTCTTTTTGTATTGCTTTAACACCTGTAACCACACCATCTACTATAATTAATTCTTTTACTGGTGTTTCTAAAAAGAACTCAACACCTTTTGATTCAGCGTGTTCTTTTAAGGGCTTAATGATTCCAGCACCACCGTTGTCAGTGGAAACAGCTCTTTTCACTGGACTTGTTCCAGTTGGATAAGGTTCTCCAAATTTAACTCCGCGCTCTACGATCCAATCCATGGTTTCGCCGGAGTGTTCGGCAACAAATCTTAAAACGTCGAGATCATTTTTACCTTGAGCTCGTTCGGACCAATAACTTGCTAAATCCTCAGGGGAATCTTCGACACCAGCTGATTTATGAATTTCTGAATTGACGCCATAAACAATACCGCCTGATAACATAGTGCTTCCGCCAACAAAACTGAGTTTTTCAAGCAAAGCAACCTTAGCTCCTTCTTCAGCAGCAGTAATTGCAGCAGTTAGTCCAGCGGCGCCACCGCCCACTACCACGACATCGTAATCTTGGGATTTGCTAGAGGTTTCTGTGGTAGTTGTGCTGGGAGTAGAATCTGGTGTACAACCGGCTACAAGACCTGTTAAAAGGCTTATTGCAGCAATAATGGATAGATATTTCTTTTTCATATAAAACTCCTTTTTATAAAAATTTTTGAAAGTATCAACAATTAAACTTATCAAAGCAAAGTGGTATGCATGCTTAGGTGCTGACAGTCATTCCATTTAGGCGGATCAACAGAGCAATAAGAGTAGCTGAAGTTACAATCACCTCATCATAAAGTATTAATTTAACACAAACAGCAACTATTGTATTGAAATTAACAAAATAAGTCTCCGACTATTAAGTTCAGAAGATTCATTCAAGTCTTGTTTATAATAGTATTTCTTGATTTAATAGTAGTTTGCTTGAAAAGCTGTAGTAATAGCCTTATACCTAAAGCTGTTTAGAGGTATAAATTTCAATAAATTTTATAATATGAGTTTAAAAATATAAGGAACAGACAAAGCTCTCAATCTTTGAGCTTTGCCTGTTTACTGCTTTTCCTAAATGTATAAACTACTGATGGGTGTTTTAACCTCTTATTTTTTCAATAATATAATTAGTTGGATTTGAGTTCTTCTTCAGCCCTTCTTTGTTGGATTATAAGCTGGGATTTTAGGATGTCAACAATTGACCCCAAAGCATAAAGAGGTAGGGCGGTGATGGAGAAAATGGCTAAGAAGGGTGATATTTTCATAAACTGAAGTCCTTCATAGGGCTGTGTTTTGTAATCCAGTCCTCTGGCTAAATCAATGAAGTATTGAGTTTTGGTGATTTCTTTAACTTCTGAAAAGGTATAGTAATCATGCTTGGCAATTAAGAAAAATCCATAGAAAAGTAAGACGAGGGATAGAAATAGAGTGGCCCAAAATAAAACTTGTGATAATATTTTAAGGGTCTTGCCGATGTTTTTAAAGAATCCTTTTTCCATATGTAATCCTGCTCCTTTACTAATTTTGAAGGGGTGTTGGTCTATGCTAAGCCCGCGTGATGTATATAAGAGAAATCTCACTAGGAGACTAGCTGTGTTCAGGTCTTATCTTTTTTTATTAAACACTGTCTTTTCCTAAGGGGCTTATTTTTTCTAAGACCTAGACCTCTAGCTTTTAAATAAGCCTTAATTATACTGTACTCTAATTTTACCATAGCTAAATTTAAGGAATCGTTGAGAGAGTTAAGGCTTTCAATGAATGGAAGGATCTTATTAGGAAAAAGTGGGAGCATAAGGCTGAAGTTGCTAAGGGTTCTCATATAAGACAAACAAAAATCGAAGAAATTTTCTGGCCTTGCTCTAGTGGCAGAGCATTGAGACGCTTATTATGTTAAAATGTAAGATGGTATTATATTTATTAATTTGCTTTAGTTAAATGACTTAAGAGGAGGTATGGACCCATGGCAGAAAAGAAAAAGACACCGGCGACGAAGCGAACAAGCCGAAAGAAACCCGTAGCCCGCACCAGTCGAACAAAATCTGGTAATAAAAGCAACCGGTTTTTTGAGGGCTATGGCAATGAAGTCACTGGCATTATATTAATTGGTTTTGGTTTATTGCTCACTGCCGGGATCTTTACCGATAAGACCGGGCAAGTGGGTAGATTTCTTGAAAACTTAGCATTGACCTCCTTCGGGAGTTTAGGCTATATATTCCCAATCATATTTTTAGTTTTGGGCATGGCCTTTATCCTCCGCAAGCGTGACTTTTTATTAAACCGGCGTACAGTGGGTGGCATTTTAGTGATCTTATCGATTTTGATTATGTTATCCATTGGCCACATGTATCTTTTGAATACTATGTCTCTAAAGGATGCTTTGAGCACAGTGGGGGGATTGCGGTCCAAAAACCATGGTGGTATGTTAGGCTATTTGATGACCTATCCCTTTATCAAGTTATTTGGTGAGGTTGGCGCCTATATCTTCTCTTTTCTTGGGCTGATTTTAGGAGCGGTATTAATTTTTAATACCACCCTTTATGATTCCATTAAAAAAGGCCAAGCAGTAACGGGAACTGTTCAATCAAAACTGTCTGACTTTAGGGATAAAAACAATGAACTAAAAGAAACAGCTTTCCAAGAAAAAGAACGGCATCAGATGCTGGATGAGTTGTCCCAACCGTCAGCGGGTAAAAAACTGGGCTTTACTCAAGATAAAAAGGAAGATAGCGGTCACTCTCCTCGGATCGGCAAAGGAAACCCTTCCAAAAAAGATGAATCCTTTGAAGAAGAAGAAAAATTAAAGCTTCCTTCATTTTTAGCAGGCTATGGTTCTTCAGGCCAAAAATCAGATGGAACGAGACCTAAGAAAAATCGGTTTAACATCCAGGTGGCAGGAAAGGGAGACGTAAAAACAGACCCTGACCAGGATCCAGACAACCATAACCCAATCACGGTACCTTATCTAGAAAGTTGGAACAAGGTTCGTGATGAGAAAAATCCTCGGATTGCCCCTTCGGGATCAATGGATTCATCCGAGCAAGAGGAGACCACTAAAAGAGGTGGTGAGCCTAATGATTCTGTAGAAGGTAGAAAAGAAGAACAGCAGATAGGCGATGAAATGGGTCGTGTGTTTGTAAATAGAGAAGAGGCTAAGGCAGCGGAAGAAGAGGCCAGGGATTCAATGACAGAACAAGAATTTCAGGAATTCCGCAAATCAAAATTGGCTCAAACAGATAAACCTCACTCTGAAAAAGGCAAACAAGTGGCCATGGATGAGGAAGAGGAAGAAAAGCCAAGACCAGAGTACCAGTATCCTGGGGTAGCTCTTTTAAAAGAAAATATGCGAGGGATGATGGATGATGATGATCACCATGAAATTCTAGAAAATGCTCGCCTGCTTCAAGATACCCTGTCAAACTTTGGTGTGGAAGCTCAAGTGATTGATGTGAGCAAGGGCCCATCGGTTACTCGTTATGAACTCCAGCTAAAAGCTGGTACTAAAGTGAGTAAAGTGACCAACTTGTCCGATGACATTGCCCTAGCTCTAGCGGCGATTGGAGTTCGAATTGAGGCACCTATTCCAGGTAAAGCAGCGGTGGGTATCGAAATACCCAATCGAGAAACCGTACCGGTATTTTTACGTGAAGTCATTGATTCAGACCGATTTAATCAAAGTACTCATAAGTTAGCCATGGGCCTTGGTAAAAATATTTCGGGTGATATTATCATTGGGGATATTACAAAGTTCCCCCATGTCTTGATTGCTGGTGCCACTGGCTCAGGTAAATCCGTGTGTATTAACTCACTAATTGTTTCCATGCTCTATAAGTACACACCAGAAGAAGTTCGTTTAATTATGATTGACCCTAAAATGGTGGAACTGTCAGTTTATAATGGCATCCCTCATCTCTTGGTCCCGGTGGTTACGGACCCTAAAAAAGCAGCAGGTGCGCTTAACTGGGCTGTCAATGAAATGACTCGACGCTATGATCTATTTAATGATCACACCGTGCGGAACATTGAAGGCTATAATGCTCTTCATGAAAAAGGCAAGATTAAGGAAAAGCTGCCCTACATTGTGATTATTGTGGACGAATTAGCAGACCTTATGATGGTGGCCGCAGGTGAGGTGGAGAACTATATCGCTCGCCTAGCCCAAATGGCTAGAGCGGCTGGTATGCATTTAGTCATTGCTACTCAACGTCCGTCGGTGGATGTTATCACTGGTGTCATTAAAGCCAATATCCCTTCGAGAATCTCTTTTGCAGTTTCTTCCTATGTGGACTCTAAAACCATCTTGGATCAAGGGGGAGCTGAGAAGTTACTGGGTAAGGGAGATATGCTGTATTCACCCATGGGCGCACGCAAACCCAAACGAATTCAAGGTGCCTTTATTTCTGAGGAAGAAGTTGAAGCCATTGTATCTCATATCAAGGTAAAGGAAGCTGAAGTGGAGTATGATGAAGCCATCATCGAACACATAGAAAAAGGAGCTTCAGGGGCTCATTTAATCGATGAGGAACCGGATGAACTGACGGATGAGGCCATTCGCATCGTTCTAGAGTATAATCAAGCCTCCACGTCCTTCTTGCAACGCAGAATGCGCATTGGTTATAATCGAGCAGCTCGAATTATGGATGAGCTAGAGCACCGCGGCGTGATTTCTGGACCAGATGGAGCAAAGCCAAGAAATGTTCTTTGGACAACCGATGATATGATATAAAAATACCCCAGAGCGAACTTAAAATGCTCTGGGGTGTCTTACTTAATGAGTCAAGATTTCTCTTGCATTGAAATGATGATTGGTAAAACAAAAATAGATGAACTATGATAAAATTAAAGATGGTGAAATCCATGGATCGTTTTCGACCACACCCTGTGAAAATTCTTCGCAGTTTCATTTAAGTTTTGAATAAAACGATATGAAAATAGAAGAATATCATAGTGGTATGATCAAGAAATAGAGCAATACCGATGTAAAAACATAAAATAGAATAAACATAATATGAACCAAAAAAACTAAAAGTAGAACTGTCATGATAAAAATGAAGGTAAAATATGATAAAAATTATAGCATAAGCTATTTAGGAAACGAAGGCGAAAACCAAACAAAAGCCAAACAAAAGCCAAACAATAGCCAAACAATAGTTATAGAGAAAGCTATCTAAGAATAGTTGAATTAAGAGTGAAAGAGGGGCGCTAGCCACATATGATTGAAAGAGATTTTTTAATTAGCAAAAAGACGGACAAGGGGTTAAATCGCGGTGAGCGGTATAAATTAGCTTTGGTTAGTTTAGGGTGTGATAAGAATCGAGTGGATTCAGAAATCATGCTGGGGATGTTAAAGAACAAGTACCAAATGACCGAAGATCCCATGGAAGCGGATATTATTATTGTGAACACTTGTGGATTTATTGAAGCTGCCAAAGAAGAATCCATCAATACAATTCTTGAAATGGCTCGCTTTAAAGAGGAAGGCCAGTGCAAACTATTAATAGCAACAGGTTGTTTGACTCAGCGTTATGGCGAGGAGCTCATGCGAGAAATGCCGGAGCTGGATGTAATTCTTGGGGTTAATAGTTACGCAAAGCTGGATGAATACGTTGAAAAATTTATTGTGGATCGGAAGCGGATTATTGATACAGCCTGGTCAGATGTAGGTGTTAACGACGGACGTCGTTTGTTAACCACGAATTTCGGGATGACTGCCTATGTCAGAATTGGAGAGGGGTGCGATAACAACTGTACCTATTGCATTATTCCAAAGATTCGTGGCAAATATCGTTCCCGCGACAGGGACTCTATTATGACAGAAATTCGTCTATTGGCAGATAGCGGCGTTCGGGAAATTATTGTGATTGCTCAAGACATCACAGAATATGGCCGTGATACAGAAGGACGCCAAGTACTCCATGAGCTTCTGGAAGAAATGAATGGAGTGGAAGGGTTAAAGTGGATTCGTCTTCTTTATATGTATCCAGAAGGGATCTATGATGACTTATTGGCGACCATTGCCAAGTCGGAAAAAATATTACCTTACTTTGATATGCCGATTCAACAGATCTCAGATAGCGTATTGCATCGCATGGGACGAAGAACCAATCGCCAAGCCATTGAAGAGGTGATTGCTAAAATCCGTAGCTTAATGCCTGAATCAATCATTCGAACCTCTTTGATTACTGGGTTCCCCGGTGAGACCGAGGAAGAGTTTGAAGAGTTAAAGACTTGGCTAACAGAAATTAAATTAGATAAGGTGGGGGTGTTTGCCTATTCAAAAGAAGAAGGCACACCAGCTTGGCATATGAAAGATCAAGTTTCAGAAGAAATTAAGCTAGAGCGCAGAGGTGAATTAATGCTGGCCCAGCAAGCTGTTTCCTTGGCTAAAAATGAGGCTAAACTTGGTTCTGTTTATGATGTTCTAGTGGAAGGTAAAATTGAGGATTACTATACCGGCCGCTCCTACGAAATGGCACCTGAGATTGATGGTGAAATATTGATTGAAACAAATAAGGAGCTCATCGCTGGCAACTGGATTAAGGTTAAAATCACAGAGGCCTTGGAATATGATTTAATCGGGGAGGTTTATCATGAATCTAGCAAATAAACTCACCATGCTGCGGGTTATATTAGTGCCTGTTTTTATTGTAGTGATGTCCATTGAGTCAATTCCTCACTGGGCACTTTGGGCACTTTTGATTTTTGCGGTGGCTTCGATTACAGATACTTTAGATGGACAGTATGCCCGCAAGCACAACTTAATAACAAACTTTGGGATTTTCATGGATCCTTTTGCCGATAAGTTATTAGTGGTTTCTGCAATTATCATGCTGGTAGCTCACGGCTTAATCCCAGCTTGGGTATCGATTATTATCATTGCTCGAGAATTTGCAGTTTCTGGTCTTCGCACTGTGGCTGCCAATGAAGGCAATGTCATACCGGCCTCAAATCTTGGTAAAATAAAAACAATTCTTCAAATGACAGCTGTAATTGTTATGCTGATTAAGCTCATCATTATGACTGATATTTGGTTTGCTTCGGTTAAGACTTGGATTACAACAGAAGCCCAATTTATTGGATACCTGCCAGATGTTTTAATTTATGCAGCTGCTTTTATGACCCTCTACTCAGGGATTGATTATTTTAAAAATGGTTGGAAGTTTATTGACCCAACAAAATAGATGGACATAAGTTATATAAAATAGATCATATACAATAAGTGATACAAAACAGGTGATACAAAATAGATCCACAAGAAGATGGTTTAAACGAGGGGTTTAAAATAGTATAGTTAGAAAAAGCAGTTTTTAAACATTGTTTGGGAGAACCTATCTAGGCTTAGCTATTTAGCGTTGGTTTTTAGCGTTGGTTTTTAGCCTTAGCTCTTTAGCCTTAGTTGTTTAGTTTTGGCTCTTTAGTTTTGGCTGATTAGTTTTGGCTTTTTAGCTTTAGCCGTTAAAATAGACGTATTATTACATTGTGGAAACTTTTAAAATTTATGGATTAGGTAAGATCGTAGGCTTTAAAAAAGCTCTCTTCGCGGAGAGCTTTTTTTATTGCGAAAGTTAGTTAAAAGGACGAAATAAGAAAAGAAATATGGAATGTCCCCGGCGATTGGGAGTTTTTTATTATAAATTATGAACTAACCTTAAAGTTAGCTCCTGGTTTTAAAGTTTGTTGCCC
>JAAZGI010000435.1 GCA_012511315.1 Clostridium sp. | reverse complement strand
GATGAGGAAGTCATTAAAAAACTTCGTCTGTTCTTTAATTACCTTGATCGTACCATTACGGACTCCTTTTGCCACGCCAATATCGGTCCCGAAGAAACCCGAGCCGGCTATCTCATCATGGAAGCCGAAAAAGGGCTACAGAATACGGTTCCGAACTTTACCATTAAATATGATCCCACCATTACGCCGGATGAATTTATGAAAAAAGCCATT
Source organism: Clostridium sp. (assembly GCA_012511315.1). Taxonomy (GTDB): domain Bacteria; phylum Bacillota; class Clostridia; order Clostridiales; family Clostridiaceae; genus JG1575. Next base: position 10,436 of record JAAZGI010000435.1, on the reverse strand, counting down.
GAATGTTCTTTGGTCTGCTCTAATCCAGCCATTTGTAATCATCAGGCCAACAAAGATGTCTACTCCGAGGAATATGGGATTTCCAGTTGTTACAATATCCTACCAGTTCAGGGCGGTGCTTATACTTTAACCAGATTGACTTTAACGAAACTGGCTGAGCTAGCGACCAGTCTTGATGAATTCATGGATGAATTATTGCCAGAAGTCGTCTCCTTAATTGGCGATTATATGAGCCAACGCATCAAATTCATTGTGGAAAAATCTGGCTTCTTTGAAAGTAATTTCTTGGTAAAAGAAGGGCTTTTAAGCAAGGATCGTTTTGTCGGCATGTTTGGAGTCACTGGGTTAGCTGAAGGAGTTAATGTCTTGCTTCAAGATAAAGGTCTTGTTTATGGCAAGGATGAGGAAGCCAATGTTTTAGGCGAAAAGATTTTAGACCACATCACGGCCTTAGTCGACGAATTGGAAGCACCCTATTCTCCAGTATCTGGAGGCAAATTCGTTCTTCATGCCCAAGTCGGACTAGATAGTGATATTGGAGTCACATCGGGTGTTCGCATACCGGTGGGTGGAGAACCTGAAAGTTTTGTGGACCATCTTCTCCATTCTGCTCGCTACCATAAATATTTTCCAGCTGGTGTGGGTGATATCTTCCCCATTGCCAGCCATGTTGATACCAATCAAGATTCTTTATTAGATGTTGTGAAAGGTGCCTTTCGAAGCGGAGTCCATTATCTATCCTTCTATTCTGCAGATACGGATTTAGTTCGGATTACCGGATACTTGGTGAAACGCAGCGAAATGGAAAAGTTTAAACAAGATGAAGTGGTGCTGCAGAATACCACTCACTTAGGAGCACCAAACTACGATGACAATAAATTGGCCGAACGAAAGGTTCGTTTGGCAGACTAATGGCAGAACATCAAATAAAAGAGAATGGAAGTAAAGGGTCGCAGCTGTTGACCATTGATTATAAGACAGCCCGCAACCTAGAAAAAGTACCCATCAATAAAATTATCCCCTTATCCACGGTGGATGGACCTGGTGCACGTTCGGCAATCTTTGTTCAAGGTTGTAATCTAGCCTGTGAGTATTGTCATAATCCAGAAACGCAAAACCTCTGTGTGCACTGTGGCATTTGCGTGCCGGGCTGTCCAACAGGAGCTCTTACCATGTCCAATGGCAAAGTTCGCTGGAACCAAGAGATTTGCATTGACTGCGATCAATGCATTAAAATCTGCCCCTATTTTGCCTCGCCAAAAGTGATTTACATGGATGCATCGGAGGTCATGGAACGGATTGAGAAAAACCGACCCTTTATACGCGGGATTTCCGTTTCCGGAGGCGAATGTTCCATCTATCCCTTATTCTTGACCCAGCTCTTTCGCTTGGCTAGAGAGAAGAATTTAACAACCTTGATGGACGCCAATGGAGCCATCGACTTAGGCCTTTATCCAGAACTAATGGAAGTGACCAGCGGTGTCATGTTAGATCTTAAGGCCTGGTCACCGGAGGTGTTTAAAAAACTAACTAGGGTAGAAAAAGGGGACGGGTTAAAGAAAAATCTTCAATTCCTAGCCGAACAAAATAAATTGGCTGAGATCCGTTTAGTCTGTGCAGAAGAATGGGTGGATGTAACAGATGCCCTTCAAGGGGTGACCGAAGTGATTCCCAATCACTACCAAAGAATTCCCATTAAGCTCATTATATTTCGTCAAAATGGTGTTCGCGGGAAAATGAAAACCCATGAATCACCTAGTTTAGAGAGCATGGCGCAGTATGAGGCTTATGCCAAAAAGCTTGGTTACCAGGATATTACCATCAAATAACATCCTTGGAAAACCTAAAGTTAGCGGCAAATCGTAAATCAAGCTCAATTTTTTAAAAAATTCATTATAAATAAAAAGATCTAGAAATTCGTTTATAAAAGGATGTGAGATATTGAACAAAGAATTACAAGAAGAATTGATACAAGCTGCTTTTAAAGCTCGAGATTTTAGTTATTCGCCTTACTCCAATTTTCAAGTTGGTGCAGCTCTTTTAACCAAGAGTGGTAAAATATTCACCGGAACCAATGTGGAGAACGCATCCTATGGTGCCGGAATTTGCGCTGAGCGTAGTGCAGCGGTGAAAGCCATTTCTGAGGGAGAACGAGAATTTACAGCTGTCGTGATTACGGGATACCCTTTGAATGCTACCGATGAGGAAAAAGGATTTGCTTATCCTTGTGGAATCTGTCGGCAGTTTTTGAATGAGTTTTCAACGGATGATATGGATGTTATTGTGGCTCGAACTCCAGAGGATTTTAGAATCCATCCCTTGTCAGAGCTATTGCCTCATTCCTTTGGTCCAGAAGACCTTTAAGAGGATTGAGAAGACACAAAAGCTTCAATGAATCATAATAAGTGAATCATGATAAGTGGAAAAAGATAAGATGAAAAAAGAAAAATCGAGATTTTAGAAGATACAAGAGTTAGAAAAAAGAAAAGAAACAAAAAAGAAAAAAATATAAAAATTTACTTTGAGGGAGAAATCTTAATGAAAAACGCATCTAAAATTATTGCTAGCTTATTCTTAAGCGTAGGAATCCTTGCAGGTTGCTCAGCACCTGCTAGCAACACAGCAGCCGGGACTTCAGCAGGTGAAACAACCACAACGGCGGGCACGACCAGCACTGATACAGAAAGTACTGACACAACAGGAACAAGCCAAGGTGGCAAAATAGCCATGGTAACCGACCTCGGCGGAGTAAATGATAACTCCTTTAATGAAAGTGCTTGGAACGGAATGGAAGAGCTAAAAGCAGAGGGCTATGAAGTTTCCTTCGTTGAATCAGCCAAGGACGCAGATTATGCTCCAAACTTGTCGCTTAAAACCGATGAAGGCAACGACTTAATTTGGGCCATTGGATTCCTTATGAAGGGAGCTGTTGAAGAAGCTGCCTTAGATAATCCAGAGCAGTTAATCGGTTTAATTGATGATAGCTTTGAAGACGGTGAGCTTCCAAACGTTACATCGGTAATGTTTAAGGCTGAAGAATCTTCATTCCTAGTAGGTTATATTGCATCTTATATGACAGAAACCGATCATGTTGGCTTTGTCCTTGGAATGGGTGGACCAACCATGGATCGTTTCCAATATGGCTACATGGCAGGTGTTCACCATGGTGCAAAAGAACAGGGCAAAGAAGTTAAGGTTGATGCAGTTACCATTGAATCCTTTAACGATACTGCTAAGAGTAAGGCTACAGCCAACAAGATGTTCTCCGATGGAGCTGACATTGTCTTCCATGCAGCTGGAGATGCCGGAAAAGGAGTTATCGAAGCAGCGAAAGATATGGGCAAATTTGCCATTGGCGTTGACTTAGATCAAAATGAATTGGCACCGGATAATGTGATGACATCGTCTTTAAAAAATGTTAATGTTGCCATTCGCGACCTATCCAAACGGATCTTAGATGGTGAGAAACTGGGTGGAACAACGGTATATTATGGACTGAAAGAAGGCGGCGTTGGAATTGCCGAGTCTTCTTCCAAGCATGTTCCTCAAGATATTTTAGACCAAACCAAAGAAATAGAAAATAAAATAATCGCCGGTGAAATAACAGTACCTATATCCATGGATGAATACGACACATTCATCGCTGAGTAAACTACAGAGCCTGTTCGGAGCAATTCGGACAGGCCTTTTTTGAAATTCATAAAAGGTGTTAAGGAGAAGGGAATTGAATCAATCAAACGTTAAATTTGCCGTTGAGATGCGAGGAATTAGTAAGTTTTTTGCTAATACTCGGGCGCTGTGTAATGTGGATCTCAACGTTCGGAAGGGCTCCATCCATGCACTGTTAGGGGAAAACGGAGCAGGTAAATCGACATTAATGAAGATTCTTTATGGACTTCATGATCCAGATACAGGTTATATCAAAGTAAATGGAATAGAACAGAAAATTAGGAATCCAAAAGAAGCCATTAAACTGGGAATTGGCATGGTGCATCAGCACTTTATGCTGGTAGAAAACTTCACTATTACCGAAAACATTATCTTAGGCAATGAAATTACAGGATCAATGGGTATCCTTGATGTAAAAGAAGCCAATCAACGAATCCGCGAATTAGGAGAAACCTATGGGTTAGAAGTAGACCCCAGTGCCAAAGTACAAGATGTATCCGTGGCAACCCAACAGCGGGTTGAAATATTAAAGGCCTTGTATCGAGGGGCTGACATCTTAATTTTAGATGAACCCACCGCCGTGTTAACGCCACAGGAAATCGATAAATTAATCCATACCTTGCATCGTCTGCAAGAAGATGGCATGACCATTATTATTATCACTCACAAACTTCGTGAAATTAAAGAAGTGGCAAAATACTGTACCATCATTCGCCGTGGTGAATTGATTGATACTGTATTGGTGGATAAAGTATCCCAAAATGATTTAGCCAGTATGATGGTGGGTCATGAAGTGAATTTAAACACTGAAAAGTGTGAAGCAACACCTGGTGAAGTTGTGTTTGAGATTAATAATCTGAGCGTTGTTGATAACCGTGGTGTAGAAAAGGTGAAAAACCTATCACTGCAGGTCAACAAAGGTGAAATTGTTGCAATTGCTGGGGTGGATGGTAATGGGCAAACGGAATTAGTGGAAGCAATCACAGGGCTTACCAAAGCACGATCAGGTAAAATCACCATGAATGGCAAAGAGATTACCAATCAAGAAACAGCCGAAATCCACAAAGCAGGCATTTACACCATCCATGAGGATCGGCAAAAGAGGGGCTTAGTTTTAGATTTCAATGTGGCTGAAAACCTAATTTTGGAAGCCAGTGAGAAAGATCCTTTTAGTAAAAAGGGAATTCTGCAATGGAAAAACATCAATGGGCACGCTGAAGAAATGGTGGGGAAATATGATATCCGACCTTCGGATAGTGCACAATTAAAAGCCGGAGGATTATCGGGCGGAAATCAGCAGAAGGTCATCATCGCTCGAGAGGTAGAAGCTAATCCAGATCTTTTAATCGCTTGTCAGCCAACTCGAGGTCTTGATGTTGGGGCCATTGAGTTTGTTCGAAACACCTTAGTAAAACAAAGAGATGCAGGCAAAGCTGTTCTTTTGGTTTCCCTAGAGCTTGATGAAGTCTTTGATTTGGCCGATCGAATCAAAGTAATCTATGATGGTGCCATTGTAGCTGACTTAGACCCAACTTGTACCAGTGAACAGGAAGTGGGATTATTTATGGCAGGAGGTAGTCATGAGAAATAAATTCTTAAAACTTTTGCAGCATCCAATCACAGCGATTGTGACTGCCGTTTTAATTGGCCTCTTAGTTGGAGGAGTTATTTTAGCGGCCTCTGGTTATAATACGGTGGAAGCCTATGGAGCCATCTTGACAGGTATTTTTGCCAATCCCAAAAATGTAGCTCAGGTTGTGGTGAACGCAGTGCCTATTATTTTGACCGGTCTTTCCGTTTCCTTTGCTTTTAAAACCGGTTTGTTTAATATTGGGGCAGAAGGGCAGTTTATCATGGGTGCTCTCGTGGCAGCTTTGGTAGGATTCTATCTACCATTGCCTGTGGGGATTCATCCTCTTGTTATCTTATTGTTGGCCTTTATAGTGGGGGGCCTTTTAGGTGGACTGGCGGGCTATCTTAAGAATCGGTTCGGCATCCATGAAGTTATTTCAACCATCATGCTGAACTGGATTGCCTTTTATTTCAACAACTATATTGTTGGACTACCCAGTGTCAAAGTCCAGGGTACATTACATTCCCCTGAAATCTTAGATACCGCCAAGATTACATTTTTGACAACGGAATGGAAACGTAGTCCAGAGGGACGAGAGTTTTTAACCAACAATAAATTTCTCGGAGATATTTTTAAAACGGACTTGGGATGGGGAATTATTATTGCTATCATTGTAGCCATCATTCTTTGGTATGTTTTAAAGAACACCGTGTCTGGTTTCCACTTGCGCAGTGTTGGCTTAAATAAATATGCCGCGGAGTTTTCAGGAATCCCAGTTCAAAAAAGTGTATTCCGATCCATGTTTATTGCTGGTGGTGTAGCCGCCCTGGGTGGAGCCATATTAGTTATGACATCGACGAATACGGTGAGTATTTTAGGTGGACAAGAGGGCTATGGCTGGGATGGCATCTCGGTATCCTTGATCGCCAATGCCAATCCTTTAGCTAATCTGTTCACGGGAGTTCTGTTTTCCGGTCTACGGTTTGGTGGTACGTTAATGCAATCTAAAATTGGAGCGCCCACAGAAATTATTAATATTATGATTGGTGTTATAGTTTTAGCCATTGCCATCGCTCCAGTCCTCCCCAGAATTTCAGAGTACTTGAAAAAACGGCAAGAAAGTAAAGATCTTAAAAAGGCGGGTGACAAAAAATGATGATTACAATTGCTTTAGCAATTTCCATTACCTTAATGTATTCAGCTCCTTTAGTGTTTTCCGCCTTAGGTGGAGTCATTACCCAACGGTCTGGTGTGGACAATATCGGAATTGAGGGCATGATGACATTTGGTGCCTTTGGAGCTGCTTTGGTTGGTTTTTATTCCAATAGTGCCTGGCTGGGATTCTTGGCTGGAGGCTTGTTTGGAATGCTCTTAGCACTCGCTCATGCCTACGTTTCAATCACTTTAAAAGGCAGTCAAACCATATCAGGTATTGCCTTAAACATCATCGGTTTGGGCATGAGTATCTTTTTTACTCGCCGAATTTTTGATGGTGCGTCTCAGACCAATGTGGTACCAGTAAAAATTCCTAAACTATTTGATTAATTAGGATTGGATAAACAAGGCTCCCGATTATTGCAGTCAGCGGATATTGACGTAACAGTAATCATTGCTTTAGTCCTTGTATTGTTGATGCACTTTATTTTATACCGAACCAAGGTGGGACTGCGGGTTCGAGCCTGTGGAGAACATCCAGCCGCCGCCGATACCCTAGGCGTTAATGTGTCACTGATTCGCTATGTTTGTGTCATTTTATCAGGATTTTTAGCGGGCTTAGGCGGTGGAGCTATGACCCTAGCTGTTATTTCAAACTTTACGCCGACGGTTATTTCAGGACAAGGTTTTATCGCCTTAGCTGCTGTTATTTTTGGTAATTGGAAGCCGCTAGGGGCTGCTGGAGCTTGTCTCTTGTTTGGCTTTGCTAACGCATTAACGGTGCTTTTAGCTGGAACTATGTTCCCTTCCTCCATTTTAGCAATGCTTCCTTATATCCTTACCTTGGTAGTTCTCGTACTCTTCATTGGACGAGCCGAACCACCAAAGGCCAATGGTAAGCCATACTTTAAAGGCCAGTAAGCGATTAAGCGAAAATTCAAAAGCTAATGTTGAACCATGAATTAAGCGGAGAGCAAAACACAGAATGTGAAGGAGAACAAGATGGAAAAACAATATCATATTAATTTAGATGATTCTCATAAAGCTAAATATGCAATTTTACCTGGCGATCCTGGACGAGTTGAAAAGATTGCTCAGTATTTGGATCAGCCTAGATTTCTTGGCCAGAATCGTGAATATACCACTTGGATTGGGCAGTTAGCAGGTGAACCGGTGCTGGTCATGTCAACTGGCATGGGAGGACCGTCAACGGCAATTGGCGTGGAAGAGCTCTATGTTACTGGAGTTCGAAACTTTATTCGAGTGGGAACCTGCGGTGGCATGCATTTAGACGTTAAAGGTGGAGATCTTGTCATTGCCACGGGTGCTATTCGTATGGAAGGAACTACCAGAGAGTATGTCCCCATTGAGTTTCCTGCTGTGGCTAACTTGGAATTAACCAATGCTTTAGTCGAGGCAGCTAAAGCAAAGGAATATATTTATCATACGGGCGTGGTTCAATGTAAGGATTCATTTTATGGTCAACATAACCCTGACCGGATGCCAATTGGTTATGAGCTCAACAATAAGTGGAACGCATGGCTCAAGGCAAACTGCTTAGCTTCAGAAATGGAAAGTGCAGCTCTATTTATTGTCTCGCAGACCCTAGGTGCTCGATCCGCTTGTATTCTTAATACAGTTTGGAACCAAGAGCGAGAAGGCAAGGGACTAGATAATCCAAGAGTGCACGATGTCAGCAAGGGGATTGAAGTAACCATCGAAGCGATTCGAAAATTGATTGAAACCGATCAGAATCAAAAGCTCTAGCCTGGTTTAGGTGGATTTAAAATAAAACATTAATAGCAACATGAAGAAGCCAGCCGGCTTCTTCATGTTATTTTTGTGCGCCCAGCATGGGCGCAATCTAAGGGGTTTAAGTTCCTAGTCTGCCCTCGTAGTGGGAAAGACATAGCTGAACACCAAGGGTGTCCCCGGTATTTAAAATCTTAATTTAACCTCAACAGTTTATAATCTTTCATAGTCCAGCAAGACGAAATTTCATTAACAAAATGATTGACTCCTTCTTAGTAGGTGTGTAAACACTAGATAAAGGTGTGGGGTTTTGTGTTTCATTGAGGTCTGATGATTAAATTTCTTATCATTAAAATGATTGCTAGGGAGTAAAAGAGGGAAAACAAGACAGATTTCGCAATGAGACTTAGAAATTACAATAAACCTTACATTCTTTAAAAATATTTATCTGCTCTATTAGTAAATTTTAGATATAAGAGAAGAGGTGATTTTTAAGCTGATTCGATGAAGTGAATCAGTCTTTATACAAGAGTTCAATGAGATCGTTATAGATAAAAATAAAGTTATAAATAGATGAATGAGTTGCTATATTCGATTGAGCAAACAAATCAAAGATGATGGGTTCATCAATCAATTTAGGAGCAATCCATAGAGTCAATGAAAACGTTACGACCTTAAAAGGATGATTATATCCAAGCTAGGATTATATAAAAGTTTCTAGGTTGTTATATCCATTGATTATGGTAGGAGTAGAGAGGGAGGAAAAGATGTCTGAGGTATTTAAAATATTCCTAAAACAAGGAATCGGTGCTCCATCAACACCAGTTGTTAAGCCAGGAGATGCCGTTTTTCGTGGACAGGTCATTGCTGTCTTGGATCCAGCTAAGCTGAGTGTGGATTTGCATAGCTCAGTGACTGGAACGGTTGAGGAAGTCACGGATAATTTTATTAGCATTTTAAAAACCGGTGAGGTTGATGAAAGTTTTGTTAAATTGAATCAATCAGGATCTGTAGCGGAAATTGTTCGCAGAGCTGGTATTCTTGGTTTGGGAGGCGCAGGTTTCCCTAGTTATATAAAGATGGCAACCAAGTTGAATGAGGAAGGCTATATTATTTGTAATGCGGCGGAATGTGAACCAGTATTGGAACATAATTTACATCAGATTCGTGAAAACCCTAAAGGTTTATTGGATGCTATGACCATTGCAATGGAAGCAACGGGTGCTGGCAAAGGTATTATCGGTATCAAGTTTAAACACCGTGATGATATTAAATTATTAACAGGCACCATCAAAGAACTGGGGATAAAACACATTCGCGTCTTGCCCCTGCGTAATGTCTATCCAGTGGGTGAAGAGCGGGCATTGATTCGTGACACCATCAATCAGCTACTTGGAACGACACAACTTCCCTCTGAAGCCAATGCTGTGGTCTTTAATGTAGAGACCCTTTATGCCATTGGTGACGCAGTCCGAGATGGAAAACCTTTGATCGATAAGTTTGTGACGGTAGCCGGTGAACTAAAAGGACTTGATCCAGCCAGTTCAAAGGTGATCCGGGTCCCAGTTGGGAAAAAAGTTGGCGCTATTATCGATGAGTTTGGTGGACTAAACAAAGATATTGGTGAGATCCTTTTAGGGGGACCTTATACCGGTAAAAGAGGGTCGAAAGAAGATTATTTAACAAAAACCTTGGGGGGAATTATTGTTACCAAACCCTTTAAAACAATAAACAAAGAACCTATCGGAGTAATTCAATGTGCCTGCGGACCGCTATTTAATCGCTTAGAGCAAGTCGTCGAATCCATGGATGGCACCTTGGTGGGCCATGAAATATGTAAGAATGCAGTTGAAAATAACGGAACCTTTAAATGTAAAGATCCAGGCAATTGTCCAGGTCAGGCTGAAAAAGTGCTTGCCTTAAAAAAACAAGGAGCCAAGCATGTGATTATTGGTCACTGTACGGATTGTACCAACACGGTGATGGGGTCTGCCCCTAAACTTGGGATGGAAGTTCACCACATAACAGATCATGTAATGGAAACCATGGACCGACCCCATATGAGATACTATGACGAGACACAGCTGTAAGGAATGGCTCAAAACATAATAAGCTAAAAATAGAAAAAATCAGAAGAGAACTAGAAGAAAAGACAAGAAAAAGATCAAAGAGAAGAGCAAAAAAACACAAAAAATCAGCCAATGAAATCATTACAGGCATGAAAAATGACTAGATAACAACGGCAGATAAGATGAGCCAACAAAACAAACTGTTAAGAAGATACATT
>JAAZGI010000069.1 GCA_012511315.1 Clostridium sp. | reverse complement strand
TTTTTTGGGGGAATGTTTGGATAACAACCTCTCACTATGTAGTGGCAGACCCAAAAATCCCACAGGGGTTTGAGGGCTTTACCATTGCTCAAATATCAGACCTTCATAATAAAGAGTGGGGGAATTCTTTAATTAAGCGCCTAAAAAAAGAGTCGCCAGATGTTATTGTGATAACAGGTGACTTGATTGATTCAAATCATATGGATTTAAAGGTAGCCTTAACCTTCGCTCAAGAAGCTAGGGAGGTTGCTCCTGTCTTCTTTGTCACAGGCAACCACGAGGCTTGGAGTGGTCATTATAGTGCTCTTAAGCAAGGCTTAATCGATATAGGTGTAACTGTTTTAGAGGATGAAGCAACCACCATAGAACAAAATGGCGACACCATAACCTTATTAGGATTGATGGATCCTGCTTTTACGCCGAAGGCTCAATTTTCTTATGAAAAAGAGGGGATTATGACTAATATCCTCTCTGAAATCACAACTGAGCAAGATGGCTATAGAATTTTGCTTTCCCACCGACCAGAAACTTTTTCAGCCTATGTTCAAGCTGATATTGATTTAGTTTTGGCTGGACATGCTCATGGCGGTCAAGCTAGAATCCCTTTGATTGGTGGCGTGGTAGCACCGGATCAAGGGTTTTTCCCGGACTTTTCACAGGGTTTACATGAAAAAAACAATACCAGGATGATTGTTAGTCGAGGACTGGGCAATAGTATCATTCCCATTCGCATCAATAACAATCCGGAACTAGTCATCCTTCGCCTTGAACAATAAGACCTTGCCAAAGGAAAAAAAGAAAACTTAAATCCGCTAAATTGAAGCCTTAAGAAAGCAAACACTATGAAAGATAATGCCTATTAAAACGAAGGGTTAGCAAAGCCAAACCTATTCAAAAAGCCGGAAATAAGATATGAGCTCAGATGAAAAAACTGATCCTAGCTCTCTAGGGTTTACTGGAAAAAGGAGGAAAAATGAGACAATACAATTTTGATGAAATCATTGATCGAAAAGGAACCAACTCCATTAATGTTGAAGCCTATGGCGAGAAATTACTACAGGGTGCAGAACTTCCTTGGAAGGAAGAAGACATTATCCGAATGTGGGTGGCGGATATGGAATTTGCAGTCCCTGAGGTGATTTTAGAGGCTATGCGTAAGCGAATCGATCAGAAAATATTTGGCTATACAGGAGTCTTCGATTCTAATTATTATGACGCCTTTGTAGCTTGGAATAAAAAGCGTTATGGGTGGGAGTTTCCAGAGGAACATTTGGTCTTCTCACCAGGCATTGTTCCCGCCCTTCTCCAATTGCCAACCATGATTATGGAACCGGATGAAAAGATATTAATAATGACCCCATCCTATGGTCCGTTTAAAACAGCGGGGGACTTTAACCGCCGTGAAGTGGTTTACTCACCACTAATAAACAAGGATAACTTCTACAGGATGGATTTTGATGACTTGCGCGAAAAAGCGGCAGATCCCAAAACAACAGTATGCATTCTTTGTAATCCACACAATCCAACGGGGCGTGCTTGGTCTAAAGAAGAGCTAAAGATCTTTGCTGACATCATGCGCAAAGAAAATATGTGGGTGATTTCTGATGAAATACATGGAGATCTTTTGCGCTCGGGTCTTCGACACATTCCACTAGCCACAATTATGGAGGATTACTCTCGCCTGATTACCTGTATGGCTCCGTCAAAAACATTTAATTTGGCGGCTTTGATGGTTTCCAATTTAATCATTCCTGATGAAAAGCTACGGACCAAGTGGAATAACAGAACCCTCGTTAAAGAAAATGCTTTGGGTATCGTGGCTGCCCAAGCTGCCTATTCTCAAGGGGAGGATTGGCTAAAAGCGCTTCAGGCTTACCTGGATGAAAATTTCCGTTTTGCCAAAGAATTTTTTGATAAACATTTACCCTTAACTAATTTTAAGATTCCAGAAGCAACCTATCTGGCGTGGGTTGACCTAGGTCCTTATCTGCCAGAGGATTTAGATAATACTATTCTTTTCTTTGCTGAAAAAGCCGGTGTTATTTTAGAAGATGAAAGTATGTTTGTTCAAGATGCTAAGGGGTTTGTCCGCTTAAACTTTGCATGCCCTAAAGCTATGCTCAAAGAAGGTCTAGAACGTATTCGCAGGGCTCTTACGGAAGAATAAAGACAGAGAAAGTTGGTTTGGATACAATAGAAATTAACTGGTAGAAGATAAAAGGAAGCATATAAGAACTTATTTCAAGCAATAAATGACTACCTTTTGAGCAAACCAACTCTAAAAGCATCTTAAAAAAACCTAAACGAGTAAACGCCCTCTCCTGATTGGATGGGGCGTTTTACTCGCTTAGATTGGCGAAGGGTGTTATATAACATGATAAATAAAAAATATTGAGGCTGGGGTGAAGTGGTGTGCTGCAAGGGGTATTGTGGCAACAATAAAACACACCTGTCTTTTAGAGGGGAAGAAGATAGAGATTAGAGCTAGCTTTTAAATTCAGCTTTGCGTTTTCGAGCGGAGGCTGTTTCAAAGCCTAACAAATCTCGATACTTGGCCACAGTTCTGCGTTTGATTTCGATCCCTTTTTCATTCAAACGAGCTGTCAACTTAGCATCAGACAATGGTTTCTTTTTATCTTCATTCTCAATTAGCTGTTTCAAAACTTCCATAATCTGAGATTGCCCTAAATCAGTTCCTTGAGCAGAATTTCCGGAAACACCAGTTTCAAAAAAGTCTTTCATAGGGACAATTCGGTCTTGAAGGCGGACGAATTTCCCGCGAACACATCGAGAGATTGTGGAAACATTTAAATCAAGCTCATCTGCTACAGACTGCATGGTTAGAGGTTCTGGCGAAGACGTATCACCTAAAATCATTTTTTCTTGGTTTTTGGCAATGGCTTGACTGACCCGTATTAAGGTATCATTTCGTTTCTCAATGGACTCAATAATACTATTAAGTCGCTGAATATAGAGTTGCAAGGTAGGCTCTGTTTCAGGATCAGCATGTTTGATGAGGTCTAAGTAACGTTGACTAACGGTAATTTTCGGCATCATTTCATTATTTAACTGGGTCTCAATAAACCGATTTGACCCTTTTTTAACTTAACCTAAGCAGAAGTCGCCCATCCTCTATAGGTGGGTGATGAATGCTATTCGGTATGAGGGGTATTTTTAGTCACTCGAAAGCCGACAACTAAGGCCTATTGCCTTTTTTATTTGCT
>JAAZGI010000068.1 GCA_012511315.1 Clostridium sp. | reverse complement strand
TGATTGTTAGACTGTGCCTGATTGTTTGAGGCTAGGGCTACCGGTGCTGAGATAAAAGTACTAGTTACTGCAATTGCTGCGATTAGTGTAATTAATTTTTTCTTCATTTTTTCCCCCTTGTTTTGTGGTTTTTATCTTTGGTTCACTTATAATTTACCATTCTAGAATTTAGAAGTATCCGTAAACAGGGTGTAAAGCTGAGTGAAATCTGTTGTAGTGTTGCCACATTATTGCCCCAATAGATCAGGGAAGCAGTGGAAAAAGCAAACCACTATAAATGGTATTGCTCACAGGAAAAGAAGAATAAAGATGGAGATTGAAAATGGTTAAGAGATATATGAATAAAAACCTTTAAAATAAGCAACTAAAATAGGAGTAAAAATATATTTAAAGAAAGAAATCAATTAAAAGAAATAGGCGTGGGTATCATGGAAATAATAAGTACAAGAAATTAACAGCTAATAAACCTTTTAGAAGGATATCTTTAGAAAATTTTATTTTGTGTTATAATTGTAAGGCATGATTTGCATGAGTAACACATGTCCAACAAGGACTGTGAGGAGGAAGAAATGGATTATAATATCGAAAAAATTGCAAGTAACCGCCTTAAGATTGAGGTGACAATTTCTGCAGAAGAATATCAGCAGAACTTGAAGAAGTCCTACGAGAAGAATAAGGAATACTTTGAGGTTCAAGGGTTCCGCCAGGGCAAAGCTCCCTATGCGATGGTTAAAAGAAAATTTGGAGTTGAAGCATTATATGAAGATGCTGACAACTTTGCATTGAATGAGTCTTATTTTAAGATCGTAGAAGAAAATGATGTAGAAGCTGTTGATTATCCAGAAATTGATATCCAAGAGCGTAGTGAAGAAGTAGGAATGAAATATACTGCTGAAGTAGAAATTATTCCTGAGTTTGAATTAGCTGACTACAATGGAATGGAAGTTGTAAAACATGACCACCCATTCTCAGAAGCAGATGTCGATGCAGAACTAGAAAACATGAGAACTCAAAATGCAAGACTAATCTCTCGTGAAGAGGATGAAGTTTCGCAAAAGGGAGATTCTGTAAACATCGACTTTGACGGCTACGTAGATGGCGAGCAGTTTGAAGGTGGCCAGGCCGAAAGCTATGAATTAGAATTAGGTTCAGGCAGCTTTATCGGAAACTTTGAAGAACAGCTCGAAGGCCTTAAAGCTGGCGAAGAAAAGGATGTTGTGGTTACGTTCCCTGAAAACTATGGCGTAGATACCCTTAACAATAAGGAAGCTACCTTCAAGGTTAAGGTTAACGACATTAAGTATAAAGAACTTCCTGAGCTGGATGATGAATTTGCCTCAGAAATTTCTGAATTTGAGACAGTGGAAGAGCTTCGCGGTGATCTTCATAAGCGAATGAAGGAATCTTACGATAATCATATGGAAGAAGCAGCTCGTGAAGGAGCGCTTACAACCTTAGTTGAAAAAACTGAAATTGATGTTCCAAATGCTTTAGTTGAGCGTCAATTAGATATGATGATAAAAGATCTCGAGCAGAGATTAATGCAGCAGGGTATGGATCTCAAAACTTATTATGAAATCACTGGTTCAACGGAAGCGGATTCCAAAGAACAGATGAAGGACAATGCGGTTAAGAGAGCTAAGACTGACTTAATTATTGAAAAGCTCGTAGAAGAAATGAACCCAGAGATAACTGACGAAGAAGTCATGGACCTAGCTAAGGAATATGCCAAAGCTTACAACCAAGACGAAGAATTCGCAGAAACTCTTATTCAGTCCAACCGTGCAGGAGTAGAGCATGACGTGAAACTGAAGAAAGTTTTAGCAGAGTTAGTTTCTAAAGTTAAGTTTATTGATGCACCTGAGCACGCCGAAGGCGAATAACAAGGTGTTTTTAACTTAACCTAAGCAGAAGTTGCCCATCCTCCATAGGTGGGTGATGAATGCCTTTAGAAAACAAGAACCGTAGGAACTACGGGGATAGCTCGGTAAATAAGAGACACTGCTGTTAGCAAAGAAATAAGCTATCAAGTATGCTCTATTTCCAAGAAGCTCCCACTTCAAGGGTTGAAACCCTGAGGTTTAGCTAAGTGGTGAGTAGTTCACAGCCTTAAAAAAGAAGACTGTTTCAAAGGGAGTTCCCTTTAAAACAGTCTTCTTTTTTCTTTATCGACAAGAGACAAGTTATTACTTGGTGAGGGAAATCAGGAGCATTTAGGCAGTGAGGTGAGCTCAAAATAATCAGGGGAATCAAAGAAGCCAAGTAATTATAGATAGCATAAGTAAGAATAAACAGCCCAGTCGATAACTTCTGGGAGACTTAGTGCCCGTTTACTAAAAAAATCATCAGGTTAAGAGCACTTACTTCTATAGCAAGCCTTGAAAAAGAATTTAGAAATTCCTTCATTGCTTCCATATTTAAAGAGAATTGAAGGAGTATTTTAGAATGAAAAGTTACGAAATGGTTTAAATGGTTAAAATCAGATGAAAGCCGAGGGATTTGCTGGGAAAAAGATTGTTTTTATGGTACAATGACTCAATGTAAAGAAGTTAAAATCAAGGAAAGCTGTGAGTCCAAAGGCTGACTTAATATGATTTTAATATGAGCATAGAATAATAAACTAAGAATAGGTTGTTTATTTTGACTTGTTTATATTTTATAGAGTAATCAAGAGTAATTCTCGGAGTGCCACTTGTGTGGAATCGAGAAAATAAATTAAACCACACATTATTAATAAAGGATAATTTCATTAGGAGGTAATTAAATGAGTTTAGTACCAATGGTTGTAGAACAAACCGCTAGAGGCGAAAGATCTTACGATATATTTTCAAGACTGTTAAAAGATAGAATCATCATGTTGTCTGGTGAAGTCAATGACACGATGGCATCTTTGGTTGTGGCTCAGCTACTGTTCTTACAGAGTGAAGACCCCGACAAGGACATATTTATATATATAAACAGCCCAGGTGGCTCCATTACATCCGGTATGGCTATCTATGACACCATGAAGTATATCAAACCTGATGTTGTAACCATCTGTGTTGGTATGGCAGCTTCTATGGGACAGTTCTTGCTAACAGCTGGAACAAAAGGGAAGCGTTTCGCTTTACCTAACTCAGAAATCATGATGCACCAACCTTTGGGAGGTTTCCAAGGACAGGCAACTGATATTGAAATTCATGCAAACCGAATTCTTAAAATTAAAACGAAAATGACTGAAATCATTGCTCAGAATACAGGGCAATCTATCGAAAGAATTCGTCAGGATATCGAACGTGACTTTTTCTTTAGTGCAGAGGAAGCCAAAGAATATGGATTGATTGACAAAGTCATTGACAACTATGCTCAGGAAGTTAAGTCTGAGCTAGACATAAAGGAATAACCAAGAAAGGGATCCATTCGATTCCTATGGAGGCAATAAAATGGCAAAGAAAGAAGATAATAACAATTTCCGTTGCTCGTTCTGCGGAAAACCTCAGGATCAGGTCAAGCGACTCGTCGCCGGGCCAGGAGTCTACATTTGCAACGAGTGTATCGATTTATGTTCAGAAATTATTGATGAAGAGCTTGGCACAGAGGATGAATTTATCATCACTGACTTGCCAAAGCCAATAGAAATCAAGCGTCACCTGGATGAATATGTAATTGGCCAGGAGGATGCGAAAAAGACCCTGTCTGTAGCGGTGTACAATCATTACAAGCGGATTAATAGCAAAGAAACGGATTTAAATGATGATGTTGAATTGCAAAAGTCTAATGTTATTTTAATGGGACCCACCGGTTCTGGAAAAACCTATCTTGCTCAAACGTTGGCAAAGCTTTTGAAGGTACCTTTTGCGATTGCAGATGCTACAACCTTAACGGAAGCTGGATACGTAGGCGAAGATGTTGAAAATATCTTGCTTAAGTTACTTCAAGATGCTGATTTTGATGTGGAAAAAGCTCAGAAAGGAATTGTCTATATCGATGAAATTGATAAGGTTTCTCGAAAGTCTGAAAATGTCTCAATAACAAGAGATGTTTCTGGAGAAGGAGTTCAACAAGCCCTCCTCAAAATATTAGAAGGTACTGTAGCTAATGTTCCACCAACTGGTGGCAGAAAACATCCTCATCAGGAGTTTTTGCAAATTGATACCACCAATATTTTATTCATTGTTGGCGGTGCCTTTGACGGTGTCGATAAAATTATTAACCGACGGACTACTTCCTCAGCCATGGGCTTTGGACAAGAAGTAAAAAGTAAAAAAGGTGAAGAAATTGGCCAGGTTTTAAAAAAGGTTTTACCCCAAGATTTAACTAAATTTGGTTTAATTCCTGAATTGGTAGGGCGTCTACCAATTATTGTCACACTGGAATCATTGAATCAGCATTCTTTAGTTCGGATATTAAGAGAACCAAAAAATAGCTTGATTCGCCAGTACGTGAAACTATTTGCTTTAGATGATGTAGAATTGGAGTTCACCGATGATTCTCTGGAAGCTATTGCAGATATTGCAATTGGTCGAGATACGGGAGCCCGAGGTTTGCGATCCATCTTGGAAGATGTTTTGCGCGAGATTATGTTTGAAACACCATCGGATCCTGATATTGAAAAAGTCATCATCAGCCGAGATACCGTTGAAAGCAAATTACCAGAGATCATTAGAACTTTGGAAGCCAAAGAAACTGAAGAATCTGCTTAATCAAATGATATGAACTTGAGGGCACACCCAAAGGTGTGCCCTTAAAAGACAGTGGATGTTCTCAAAGGCGAAGCTTTGAGGTTAAACTGATGAAATAAGGAAATATGAAAGCTGTGTAAAGCATTCAGAGATTCCACTATAATGTGACCTTGCAATGATATAATTTTCATAACAAGGTAAAGGAGAATATACAATTATGAATCAAAACAAGGAATTGCCCCTCATTCCCTTGAGAGGGTTGACCCTTTTTCCATACATGGTACTTCACTTTGATGTGGGCCGTGAAAAGTCCATCCAAGCATTGGATGCTGCAATGATGGAGAACCAAGAAATTCTTTTGGTCACACAAAAAGATCCTAGGGTCGAAGATCCGACAGAGGAAGATATATATGAGATGGGAACCATCTGTACTATTCGTCAATTGCTAAAACTGCCGGGTAATACAGTGCGCGTCCTAGTGGAGGGAACAGCTCGTGGAAAGGTTATTTCCATGGAGCAGTCGGAACCTTATTTCAGGGCTAAGTTGGAAGAAATTAAAACTGTTTCAGATGTTTCGGAAACGGAAGAAGAAGCCCTGGTTCGAAGCGTTAAAGATGCCTTTGACGACTTTATTAAAATGAGCGGCAATATGCCACCAGAAGCCTTGATCACCATGGATGACATGGACGATTCGGATCGCTTCTCAGATATGGTTTGTTCATTTATGAATTTAAAAATTGAAGAAAAACAAGAGCTCTTAGAAGCGGTTACCATTAAGACACGCTTAGAAAAACTTCTCTTTTTAATTAAAAATGAGTTGGAAATCTTAAAGATAGAACGGAAAATTGGCTCTAAAGTAAAATCCAACATTGATAAATCACAAAGAGACTACTATCTGCGCGAGCAAATTCGAGCCATTCAGGAAGAGTTGGGTGAGGAAGATGAAACTCAAAAAGAAATGACTCGTTACCAAAACCAGATTGCTAAAGCAGAGCTTCCGAAAGAAGCGAAAGAACGAGCTTTATATGAACTGGATCGTTTAAGAAATTCAGGCCCTTATTCCTCCGAAGGTGGGATTATCCGAACCTATATTGATTGGATCTTGGAGTTGCCTTGGAATGAATTCACAGAAGATAATAATGATATTACAAGAGCTCGAGAAGTGCTTGATGATGAGCATTATGGTCTTCAAGATGTTAAGGATCGAATCATCGAATATCTTGCTGTAAAAGCAACCAAAGATAGCTTGAAAGGCCCAATTCTATGTCTAGTAGGTCCTCCCGGTGTGGGGAAAACGTCTATAGCAAAATCTGTAGCTCATGCTCTGGATCGAAACTTTGTGCGTATGTCATTGGGTGGCGTTCGTGATGAAGCAGAAATCCGTGGTCACCGTAGAACCTATCTTGGCGCGATCCCTGGACGGATTATTTATGGAATGCGGCAGGCAAAGTCTAGTAATCCCTTGTTTTTACTCGATGAAGTAGACAAAATGGCTCAAGACTTTAGAGGTGATCCAGCCGATGCATTGCTGGAAGTGCTGGATGGAGAACAGAACTCTACTTTCCGGGATCACTACCTGGAACTGGAGTATGATTTATCCCAAGTCATCTTTATTACGACAGCTAACAATCGTGACACGATTCCGCGTCCACTATTAGACCGAATGGAAGTCATTGAAGTATCCGGGTACACTTATGAAGAAAAGCTTAATATTGCTAAACGTCACTTAATCCCCAAGGAATTAAAGGAACATGGACTCAAGAAAAATGAAATTAAATTTACCGATGAATCCATTCAGACCATCATTGATGGCTACACCCTTGAATCGGGTGTTAGAAACCTAGAACGTAACATTGCATCAGTGCTTCGTAAAGGAATTGCTAAAATGCTTGAAACCAAGCAGAAGTCGATGACAATCAACCCTAAGGTGGTTCATGAGTTTTTAGGACATCCTAAGTTCACCTATGATCAGACCGATAAAATTGACAAAGTTGGCGTTGTGACAGGACTTGCTTGGACGCCATATGGTGGAGATATTCTCCCCATTGAAGTTCAAGTCATGGAAGGAAGTGGTAAGCTTGAGCTGACGAGTTCCTTAGGTGATGTGATGAAAGAATCGGCCAAAGCGGCTTATTCATATATTCGAAGCCGAGCAAAAGCATTTAAAGTGCCAGAGGATTTTTACAAAACTAAAGATATTCACATCCATGTACCGGAAGGTGCAACACCAAAAGATGGTCCCTCTGCCGGAATAACAATGGCTACAGCCATGGTTTCAGCATTAGCGAATCGAAAGGTTAGCCACAAAATTGCTATGACCGGTGAAATTACTCTGACTGGACGAGTGTTGCCAATTGGTGGACTTCGCGAAAAGTCTTTGGCTGCATATAGAGCAGGTATCCGCACAATTATCATTCCGAAAAAGAACGAAGTGGATCTTGAAAAAATTCCTGAGAGTATTATGAAAGACATGACATTTATACCGGTGGCTAACATCTCAGAAGTAATCAAGGAAGCAGTATTGGGAGAAAAATAATGGTTATTAATAAATCTGAATTTTTGACCTCGGCAGTTAAGCGTGACCAGTATCCGGAAGAGGATCTTCCGGAGGTCGCCTTTATCGGACGATCCAATGTAGGGAAATCATCAATTATTAATTCACTGACTAATCGACGAGGACTAGCCCGAGTATCAAATACACCGGGACGGACTCGATTGGCCAACTTTTTTGTAATTAACGATGAAATCTATCTTGTGGATTTGCCTGGCTATGGCTATGCAAAAGTCTCAAAAAAAGAAAAAGAAAACTTAGGCAAAATCAATGAAGAATATTTCAGCAGTCGAGCCAACTTAAACAAAGTGGTTCTATTAGTAGATTCTCGCCATAAACCAAATCAAGATGATGTCATTATGTATGAATATATTCGTCATTTTGGGATTCCTTGTTTGGTAGTCGGGACGAAACTAGATAAACTGAAACGTAATGAAGTGAAAAGAAATGAGAAAATGATTCGAGAAACCTTAGGGATGATTCCTGAGGATCAAATTATCCTTTACTCTTCCCTGACAAGGGAAAATAGGGATAAAGTTTTAGAAGCTGTATTCTCTGATTTAACTATCGAACAGGAGCTTTAAAATGAAGGCCATTTTTAAAAGGTGGGTGTTGCCAGCCATCTACGTCTTGCTTTTGGCCTTGTTTATTAATCGTTTTGTACTTTTTCAAATAGTGGTGACTTCAGGCTCCATGTCACCAACTATTAATACAGGTGACCATATTTTAATTTTAAGGCACTATGTTCCTCAGGATATGAGAACGGGAGATGTTGTGGTGTTTAAAAACGAGGAAGAAGGAAATCGACACCTTGTTATTAAACGACTCATTGGAACGCCAGGTGATCATATTATTTTTGAAGAAGGTAACATCATTTTAAATGGTGAACCTCTTGAAGAAACCTATGTTGATTTTTGCGATTGTTTTTCCGGAGAGTTTAACATTCCTCAAGGAAGATATTTTTTCTGTGGCGATTGCCGATCCAATTCGAAGGATTCAAGAGATTACAGCGTAGGCTGCATCGCTGAGGATGATATTTTGGGAACGGCAGGACTAAGGATTTGGCCACTGAGTCGGTTTGGCTTTATTCATTAGCTAATGCTTAGATAGTGAACTAAATTGAATCGTTTATCTTTGCAAGAAAACAATAAAGAATAAAAATTATCTGGCAAGCCTGAAACCTAAGATAAGCTCCAAGGAGCTTAATCGACTATAAACAAAAAGGTTTTCAGGTAGAAATTATTATAATAAGTTTAAATAAGTATCTGGAGAGATTAAGAATAGCATGCAGTTACGTGGCAGAGCCGAAAGTCTTGAAGGATTTATGAAGGAGACTATAGGATGAAAAACTTTTTCAAGGAATGGGTCTTTCCGATGGCGGCCGTATTTCTTCTTGCCCTCTTAATCCAACGTTTTATATTCTTCCATGTTTTGGTTCCCACTGGGTCCATGATTCCAACCATAAATGAAGGCGATCGCATGTTAGTTCTTCGGGAGCATTTTCCGGATAAACTAAAAACAGGCGATGTCGTAGTATTTAAAATATGGCCTGATGGTGAGGAAACCCTATATGTGAAACGATTAATTGGAACACCAGGTGACCAGGTATCCATTGAAAACGGTATTGTATCGGTGAATGGGAAGGTTTTGGAAGAAAGCTATATTAAACGGCCTGACAACTATACGGGTGACTTTAGTGTGCCAGAAGGTAAGTATTTCTTTTTGGGGGATAATCGAGGAGATTCCAAAGATTCAAGATATCCAGAAGTTGGTTTTATTGATGAGGAACACATCCTTGCTAAAGCTGGCCTAAGGTTTTGGCCTTTGAACAACCTTGGTTTAATCAAATAGTAATTTTGGAAAATGAAAAAAATTTAGGAATTCAATTTTTAAAAATTAATTGTTTAAAGACTACGGTAATATACCATAATAAGGGTATCCCCAGTATTAGCCGCTTTCATGCGGTTTTTTTCTTAGGCGGATAGGATAGAATTATACAGCTGATTATTCATGCTCTACTGAAATGATGACGCGAAAGCTTCCGAAGTAGAACGAGAGATTTCAATAAAATGAATCATTTAAGGTAAGTGAGCTTTCAAAAAGAGAAAGTTTCCGAAAAGTTAGAGCTAAAGCACACCAAACCTATGTAAAAGGTGTAAGATCGGTCTTGAGTGTGGTTTGGAATTTAGTTAGTTAGTGAAAAGAGAGGATGTGGTGAGGGTGGCAAGAAAGTCTCAGTATAAGACGGAAAAAGAAAAGCAACGTACTAATTTACTGGTAGGACTACTTTTCCTAGCCTTATTTACAGGAGTTTATTTTGTTGGCTACCTTTATAGAGAGCCCGTGGGAAATGATCATTATCGGGATATGAAAGAACTTTTGAGAAAAGAACCAGACACTTCCTATGAATTTAATATCCAAAAGAGGGAAAGTCCTGTCTTAATTGTTACTCCTCATGGGGGAAGGATTGAGCTGTTTACGTCAGTAATTGGAAACGGACTGGCAGGCTCTAACTTTAGTCATTTTGAGTTTCGTGGTTTATTGGAGAAGGGATCTTATGAAAAGCTTCATGTTACGTCGGTGAATTATAATCCGCCTAAGCTAATTCCCTTAAATAAAGAATCAGAAATTACCCTTTCAGTGCATGGCCTATCCGGTAGTGAGAAGGTTACCTATGTGGGGGGGCGTGATGTTGCAGGTGCTCAAATGGTGCGACAAGCTTTAGAGGCAGAAGGATTTTTAGTGGAAACACCTCCCTCCAATTATAATGGGAAACATGTAAAAAACTTTGTTAATCGCAATAAAAGAGGCAAAGGTATCCAGCTGGAAATAGCCCTGGGACAGCGCAGAGCGCTCTTCACCAAGGGGAATGAAGAAATGCCTAACGAAGATTACGAACGTTATATAGGGGCCGTTACAAAGGCTCTAGAGGCACTGGCCGCTTCAGATGTAATGAAAGAGTAGTTTTGCTAAGGCGAAACTACTCTTTTTTGGACAATATAATGTAAGCGTATAATAAACCCCGTCTTGATTAAGCTCGCAAGCTTTGATCTAGACGGGGTTTATTTAGGTGTTTTTAATTCGGATATGGGCTGGGATTTTAGTTGACCAAGGTAGTACATCTTGAATCTTCTCTGGAGTTTGTCTATTTTGACTTAGTTCTTCAATGACAAACATTAAGTACTCGTAGGGGTGGAGCTTATTTGCCTTCGCTGTCTCCACGATGCTGTAGAGAACTTGACTGG
>JAAZGI010000067.1 GCA_012511315.1 Clostridium sp. | reverse complement strand
CTATGAACGAAAATA
This sequence comes from Clostridium sp., assembly GCA_012511315.1. Lineage (GTDB taxonomy): Bacteria > Bacillota > Clostridia > Clostridiales > Clostridiaceae > JG1575. The sequence continues at coordinate 2,630 of JAAZGI010000067.1, read as the reverse complement.
TCTAGAGGAAGAATATGAAACATCATCAATACAACAAAAGTTTTAACTTTGTAGTAGACCCAGTTAATTTCGATAAATATACTGATAAAGTCCTTCTCCAGTATTGTTTAGGGGCAACCATGTATATGCCTGGCCATAAGAACTTCGTGTCAGATATTCTGACTAAAAAATATTTAGGGTTAACCACCATGGTATTATGCTTTGAGGATGCCTGTAAAGTTGAGGATGTTCCGGCGGCAGAAGAAAACTCGTTTATGCTTTTAAATACTCTAAATGCCGCAATCAAGAGTGGGGAATTTTTATATGAAGATTTGCCTTTAATTGTTTTTAGGGTGCGCAATGTGGATCAATTTAGGAGTTTTTCATCGAGGCTAACACCGGAGCATATTAAACTTATTACGGCTTTTAACTTTCCAAAGTTTAACTCCGAAAATGGTGAAGCATACTTTAATCATCTTGTGGATTTAAATCGTAAGTTTGGTGAAATCATATATGGAATGCCTATCCTTGAGGACCGCAAGGTCGCCTTTAAGGAAAGCCGTATGCCTGAACTTTTGAAAATCAAACCGATTTTAGATCATCATAAGGATTTAGTTTTAAATATTCGTGTAGGTGGTACCGATTTTTCATCTTGTTTTGGGATGAGGCGGGGCATCAACTATTCGATTTATGATATTATGACCGTGCGTGAGTGTCTCTCAGACATTTTAAATGTTTTTACCAGGGACAATGACTTTACAATTTCCGGACCAGTTTGGGAGTATTTTAGAGCCAGCAAAGAAATGCGCTGGAAAAAACTACCAGAATTTGATTTCACAGAATCATTATTGAATCGAACTGAAATCGTCAACGATGCGGTGGATGGATTGTTAAGAGAACTTATTCTGGACCGAGCCAATGGCTTCATTGGTAAGACCATCATTCATCCGACTCACTTAAGGTATGTGAATGGAATGATGGCCATTACAAAAGAAGAGTATGAGGATGCCTTGCAGATTCTAAACGCTAATGGTGGGGTTTTAAAAAGCTTACATTCTAATAAAATGAATGAAGTGGGCCCTCATCGTAACTGGGCTGAAAAAATGCTATTCCGAGCCAAAGCTTATGGTGTAGTGGAAAACCAAAGCAGCTATATAGATCTATTTTCCGAATAAAGGAGATCACGTTGAAACATTTAAAAACGCCGATAACAAAAGAAGATTTAACGGACTTAAAAGTAGGCGAAACGGTTAAAATTTCAGGCTATATTTTTACAGGAAGGGATACTGTACTCCCAAAACTAGTTGCTTTGGGCAATCAAGGCAAATTAGAAGACATGGGTATCTCATTAGAAGGAAGCATTATCTTCCATACTGCTGTGAGTGATGCTGGCGTAGGGCCAACATCTAGTAACAAAGTAGAAATCGAAAATAGCATGGTACCTTTATCTAAACAGGGTGTTAGGCTTCATTTGGGCAAGGGAGCTATTTCGAAGGAGACGGTAGAGGGATTAGCAGAAGAAGACTCTGTGTTTGCAATCATTCCACCAGTATCAGCACTACTTGGAAGCCAGACTGTGGAAAAACAAGTAATAGCTTTTCCAGAGCTGGGAATGGAAGCCATGCACCGATTGAAAGTGGTTGAGTATACAGTAATCATTGCTGCAGCTCATGGTCAATCGCTATATTAGAAAGGAAGCTTATTATGAATCACGAACAGATCGTCGCTAAAATCAAGGACACAGTGATTACTGCTGGCTCAACCTTTACAGCAGATAAAATTGCTAAGTATGAACAAGCGATTAAAGAAGAAACAAATGAAAATGCAGCTTGGGTTTTAAAAACAATTTTAAAAAATGCCCAAGTAGCTGAAAAACTTCGAATTCCCCTTTGTGATGACACACGAATTCCCCACGTATTCATTGAATTAGGTAAAAATCGTTCCTTATCGGGGGCTATGATGGAATCTATAAGAGTGGGAATCAAAGAAGGTTTACAGGGACTACCTGGTCGGCCCATGGCCATTAAAGGAAATGATTTGCAACGGGTGGATCAGTCGGGTGGTTTAGATACAGATCCGGGAGCTGTTGAATTAGCCCCTATGATCATCAAGGATTCCCCAGAAGATGATCTACTTCGAGTCCATGTGTTACTCCTTGGTGGTGGTCCAGCCATTCGGGGGAAGACACAGCGGATTTTCCACCGCCATGATTTGGATGTATTCACCGATGAGATTGTGGAGTGGGCAACTGAGGGGGTCGCTAAATTGGGCTGCCAACCATGTACTCTAGCAATTGGTGTGGGCAGGTCGCAATTTGAGGCTACATCCTTAATGATGGAAGCCCAAGTATTTGGTAATCATATGGTTCAAAACGAGTTAGAAGAAACGATTACGCGTAGGGTGAACGAAGCAAAGATTGGACCGTTAAACCTAGGTGGCGACCATTCGGTTTTAGCGACCTTCATGAAAATCGGTCCCCAAAGAGCCAGCGGCATTCGTGTGGTTAGTGTGAGACCGAATTGTAATATTGAACCGCGAATCGCTCGGGTTGATTTATAAAAGGAGGCTAACATTGCAAAACAATAAGGGCAAGGCAGTTAAAGTGCTGCAAATTGCTGGTGGTTTTCGTAAAAATGTCAATGGCAAGCCGG
>JAAZGI010000434.1 GCA_012511315.1 Clostridium sp. | reverse complement strand
CAGGGTTATTTTCCTTGAACTTCTTCATAAAGTCCACCAAGGCTTCGACGCCTTCTACAGGCATAGCATTATATATGGATGCACGAATTCCACCAACGGAACGGTGTCCTTTCAAGTTGCTCATATCAGCTGCTACTGATTCTTTGACAAATTTCGCTTCCAGCTCTTCACTTGGTAGACGGAAGACAACATTCATCTTAGATCTTGAATCTTTCTCATTAGGGTTTTTGTAATAACCTTCCGAGTTATCAATAAAGTCATACAACCGTTGGCTTCTCTGTTCTGCCAATTTTTGCATTCCTTTAGTTCCTCCATTTGATTTTACCCAATCTAACACAAGGCCCAGAACATAAATTGCCCAGGTGTTAGGCGTGTTATACATGGAATCGGCTTTGACCATGGTTTCATATTCCAGCATTACCGGTGTCCCAGATTGTGCCTCACCAATTAAATCTTCCCGAATGACAACTACTGCCATTCCAGCTGGTCCCATGTTTTTTTGTGCCCCAGCATAGATTAGACCAAATTTCGAAACATCGATCGGTTCTGATAAGATGCAAGAAGACATATCACATACTAAAGGGATGTCACCGGTATCTGGTATGTAGTTCCATTTGGTTCCAACAATAGTATTGTTGTCGCAGTAATGAACATAATCAGCATCAGGGGATAGTTTCAATTCCTTCTGCTTAGGAATCCTTGTAAAGCCTTCTTCTTTTCCTGAGTAAGCAACTTGAACGGTTCCAAATTTCTCGGCTTCTACTTTAGCTTTCCCTGAGAAGGATCCCGTAACAATATAGTCAGCTTTTTTATTCTTATTCATTAAATTCATTGGAATTTGAGCAAATTGCATAGTGGCTCCACCTTGTAGGAATAGCACTTTATAATTATTGGGTACACCAAATACCTCTCTAAATTTCGCTTCGGTTTCTTTAAAAATTCCATCATAAACTTTAGACCGGTGGGACATTTCCATAACACCCATACCTGATCCTTTAAAGTTCGTCATTTCTTGAGCCGCTTTCTGTAAGACCTCTAAAGGTAATTCAGATGGTCCTGCTGAAAAATTAAATATTCGATCGTTTTTCATCTTAAGTCTCCTTGTAATTGCGGATAAGTTTTTATGAATATATACATTCTAATTAAAACATTGTTAGACCCTAAATCACAGGATAAAAATGTGAATTTTTTTATAAACTTGCTCAAACACTAGCTTTTTACTCTGTTATTACTCAAGATAGGATTTAATAGTTTGTTTATTTTAGTTCTTATTTTAATGAATGGGTCTTGAAATATAAACACTACATATTTTCTTCAATCAAATTACCCCCATTTTAAAAATTAAAATGGGACTATCAAGAACCCAAACGAGATTCTTAATAGTCCCTTTTGTTTACACTGTTTGCAGAAGGATTTTTTGATGACTAGATCCACTCATCCTAGTAAACACTTTTATTCTATTGATCATGGAATAGCTATGGATAAATTTAACTCTTATACGGTAATCCGTGACGCATTTTAACCAGGACTGGGTATAAAACTACACCAATAACAACCCCTGAGGCTCCTTGAATCAGATTTGACACAATCTGAGGAATCGCTCCATAGAATCCATACATTATGGTTTCTGTTAAAAAGTAGCCTCCCACCATAATGATTTCAACGGCAATAAATACACCGACTACTCCCACCAATCGGTTAGTCCGCTTCAACAAATATCCAGCTGAAAACCCAACTATTCCTTTGATTAGAAAGGTTGGTAGTGCATAGGCTGAAAAGCCTAACATAATATCCGCCAACATTGATCCGATTGCTGCCGGGAGCCAAACTGCTGGGCCCAAAAGGACAGCCCCAGCAAGAATCATTCCGTCTCCAATATGGATGTAACCTATGGGCAATACAATTTTTAAAAGATAGGTTGCAACAAAAATAAGTGCTGCTAAAAGGCCTAATGTCGTTAGTTTCGATACTGATTGATCTTTCATAAAAAAACCTCCTGTGTGCTTATCTAGTTTAATTGTACCAGTGCACAGGAGGTTTCTTTATTTTTTTCACTATAAACTGTACTGGTTAAAGTGAGCACTCCATGTTTATGTAAGCTCTAGCACCCTGATCTCCCGAGAGACTAATCAGACCTTCTTTCAAGATGTTAACCATACCTGCTTCCACCGAAGCATGAACTATGTTCTCTGAGTTATAAACGCCTTCGATTGTGTTATTTATGCCCGTTACATAAAACCTTCCCCTAAACTTGTCATTTGCATTGCGACCGGCCCGTTCTAATTCAGGACCTAACAGTTTGTTTAACTTTCGTTCCGCTTTAACTCCGTTGTCTGCTCCATGGAGAACTTCCTGCATTTGATGCGTTAACGCCACTTTAAAAGTTAGATTGACTTTTACCTGATTGTCGATGCCGACTGTTTCAGGGTTTAGCGTAAAATTGTTTGAATTCACTTTGTTTTTTTCATTCATTCAACATCACCTCTAGCTTAAGAATACCAAGTAAAGGTTCACATGTAAATGTACAGTTTGAAAAGAACTCTCGCTCATTTCACCTAATTTTTTAGACTGAAGCTTAAACTTTCT
>JAAZGI010000433.1 GCA_012511315.1 Clostridium sp. | reverse complement strand
CTGCTACTTCTTTTCAGACGCTTATGTTGCCACAATCAGCAAGGGAGCGAAGAAGTTTAATTTCACCAACTTCTGTTGTAATAACGTATTGGTCTCTATGCCTTTTAATATATGTCGATGTTTCTCTAGAAAATCCATTTCGCTGAAGCGTTATGGATAGTGGATTTGTTGTTCCATATTCCACATATTCATACCAATCATTTTGAAATGATTCTACATTATGAAAGCGCTTGTATTCTGATGAAAATCGTAAGAAGTAATTGGAAATACTGAAGAGTATGACATGTTCAATTACTTTTAGTGTTTCAGAAATCACAATATTACGATGTTCAAGCGTGTCATTATAATCTACGTAATTATAACTATAATCTTTTACTCCGGATTCTGGACGTTCACGTTTATATTTAAGTGCTTCGCTTATAATAAAACATAGACCGGTTCCAGTCATCCATTGAGATAAGATGACTGCATACCATCTTAACAACCCATGATTGCCTTGTTTACTAACATGACCAAGGGTCTGCTTTCCATAGATTTCCCACTTGAACACTTTACAGAGTTCTTCTAAAAATCCCATTAACTTACTGTAATCAATATTACCTTTTTCATTAAGGTCAGGGTACTTAAGCCCTTTGGCAATGGCTGATGTCAGATTGTGGACTTGGTCCAGAGAAATATTAATGTCATCATCGGGTTTTCCTGCTTTGTCTTTAAATGCTTCAACTATTGTTGATACCGTATTTTCATCTAAAAATGGAGCAAATTCTTTGATTACAAGACTATGGTTTCCGTTGGTTAGATCTCTTAATAGAATAATAGCGAATTTTCGCATGAGAGCATAGTGATCATAAGATTGGTTTTCTTTATGAAATTCGATATTACCTTCTAAAAGAGAGTCCACAATTCTTTTCTTTTCTGCAGGCTTTAATTGTGTTACTAAGGATAGTTGCTGTTCAGGAACCTCTTCTTTTACAAGTTTAATAAACTTTTCTGCTTTTACACTCTCTTCGAGTCGTACAAGAAAAACATTCCCAAAAAGATTATACTCAATTCTTCCCACGCGGCCAACAAGATTTTTAAAATCTACAACATTCATCTCTGGTCGGCCATTCTTATAATGGGTGATAAATAAATTGTCAGCTGGGAGGTTAACGCCTTCTACTAATGTACTTGTGGAAAATATAGTATGAATAAGGCCTTTACGATATAGTTCTTCAATACGCATACGGATGGCAGAGGGTAAGTAGCCAATGTGGTAGGGAACACCTCTAGAAATAATATCTGCTAGATAATAATCTCCGTGAACTTCATTCATAATATCCTTGGCTAAAGTCAAAAGTTCTTCTTCATCACGTTTAGGCTTACCTTCTGCAAATTCACAGGCATATCTTACAGCTTTAGCAATTGAATTACAATAAACAATATTTTGAGCGTTATTGCCGAAATGAGATATTAGCGCGTAAAAAGTGATATTCTCATTTAAAGGAGCAAATTTTGTGAATTCACCGCTATAGTTGTTGAATAGTTGTATCTCGCCAGCTATAAAATCAACGAAGTATTTCATTTGACTCACTGGTGTTAAAGTTGTAGTTAATTTTTGTTCAGATAACGAGTTGGTATATGATATAAGCTTAAGGTAAATTTCAGGATTCGGAATATTAGGTGAAGCAAAGATCATATGAGGTTTTCTCTTTCTCTGATTTAGCATATCTACCACTTTATAATAAAATGGACTTCTGCTATCCTTGGATGAAATCTTATGAGCTTCATCTATAAATAGATAATCGATATCAATACTGGGATTACTAATTAATAAATACAATAGCCGTTCAGGAGTAAGGACGAATATGAAGTTATGGTCACCCTTAAGGGCCAATGCTCCAGCAGAAGTAACTATCTTGTAATTATACTCAGCAAGCATTTCTTTAAGATCATTGATGATACTGCTAGAAACCTCATTAATAAGGGCTTTAGTTGGGACGAGAATGGTAAAGTTTGATCTAACACCTTTTAAAACCTGCTCTTTAATAAACATACGCATGATAAAGGATTTTCCCATTGATGTTGGGCCGGAATAACTGAAATATGAATCATTTAAACGGTCATAAACAGCTTTCTGAGAGCGAAAGAACTGCGACTCAGGTGCAGCTGGGATACTCATATAATCTTTACTAAATTCGTTATAAAACTGATCCATCAAAGATCCATGCTGATGATTAGGTGTCGCTAGTGTCATACCTCTAAAGTTTCCGGTACTTGATAGAACTGAGCCTAAATAAAAATCTATAGCTGGATTTTGAGGATGGATATTTTTAAGCAGCGCGACTATTTCTTGGGCCATAATTTTGTGTCTGTCAGAATTTACTGGGTCATTGGATTTAGATAAAATGTCAGCAAAACGCAATGCATCTTCAATATCAATAGGCTTATAGTCTTCGCTAGTGTTGCTTAATAGGCGCATTGAATATTTATATAGAATATTTTCGTATAATTCATGTAAGTAAGGGTTTGTATCTAGTTTTTTGAAAATTGTATCTCCTAATGTAATTCCCTCTATATTGTTCATCTTAGAAACCTTCCCCCAAAACAGTATTCATAATGCTTTGCTTTTCATTATCCGCATCGTTAAAAGGCAAAATATAGAAGTAAAAGGAATGAGTGCCTAAGTTCTCTGCATTTATCTTATTTGTAATACAAGCAACATGAGCTTTGATGACAGCATCCATTTTTCTGGAAATTTCAGTTCTAAAGGCTGCTGTTGAATAATTATTAGGATCAAGACTAAGTGAATAGCCGAGAAACACACCAAACACCTTATCAACTACGGCGTTCTTTTTTTTGCTCGGAATAAGTTCCGTAAGAAAATCAGTGGTTTGAGCATCATAAGTCTGTGAAAAACTGTGCTTTCAATAATTTTAAGTTCTGTAGAGACATTATCTCTAATCGCCTTAATATAATCGAATGCATTATCGATTGCGTCTTGAAGGTCTCCTATGACATTAGATCTTCCAAATATCATTTGGTATGAAAGGGTTGGACAAATATTATCTAGAGATAATAGATGAACACCACCACCATTTTAGTATGTTAATTACCGTACTGGGTTAATTCTATTTTATTAAAGAGCTTAGGGCCATTAAGAATTTGTTCTAAGAATGAATAAAGCATTATGTCTCCTAGCTCTTCACCTATCTGTTCAATCTTGATTCATATTGCACGCTTTTTTAACAAGTTCAATTGCTTTAGCATCAACAACTTCTAGATCTTCATTTACTCAATAATGATCTATTATTGAACATGAAAAAAAGTAGCGTCTAATTTGTTGTAATAAAAAGTCGTGCAATGCATCATGAGAAAATATATTGTCTTCTATATCTAAATAGAAAAGGGTTGTTGTTAAACATTAATTGCTACATAATGGACTACCTAGTGATGACAACTCGAGTGAGTGGATTAGGCGATTGTACTTAGAATACGAATGCCAAGTGAATTTTACTGGGTAGAATCTTGAGGTTTATGATGTTAAATGTTTGTTATTTGAAAAATAGCTAAGATGTTAGTTGGCATTTCCTCAGTTTCGCTTTAGAATGGTATAGGAGTACTTGCACAAAAGGAGAATCGAATGTCTAAACTTAAAAGGAATCCCAATGCAGATTTAGGAATCATCGCTTTAAAGAGTAGTTCTGAACTAGGATCGTTAGTCGATAAAGCTATCGTTGAAAGTCGTCGTGCTAGAGGTGAAAACTTTAACCGTGCTGGAGAGGATGTTCCTTCTTATCTTATTTCTTTAGAAGAAACACGTTTTGCTAATGGTGAAGGAAAAATCAGACTATCTGAAACTGTTCGTGGTAAAAACATTTATATTTTAGCTGATGTTTCAAATTATGGTATCACTTATCGAATGTATGGCAAAGAAGTTAACATGGGACCAGATGAACATCTTCAAGATATTAAGCGTGTCTTGTCAGCTATGAATGGTCGAGCTAAAAAAGTTACTGTTGTTATGCCGCTACTTTATGCGTCACGCCAGCATAAAAAGAAATCAAGAGAATCATTAGACTGTGCCATGGCACTACAGGATTTAGAGGAACTGGGTGTAGACGAAATCGTTACCTTCGATGCCCATGACCCAACCATCCAAAATGCGATTCCATTGGTGTCTTTCTTAAATATCTATCCCACATTAGATATTTTAAAACACTTCCTAAATAGTGAAAAGTGGTTATTTAGACCGGACGAAAAGCTCGTTGTTATTTCACCAGATACTGGAGCAATGGACCGGGCGATTTACTATGCTAACGTTCTAGGGCTAGAAGTTGGGTTATTTTACAAACGCCGTGACCACTCAAGAATCGTTAATGGTAAGAACCCAATCGTTCAGCATGAGTATATTGGTCGAGATATCAAGGGCATGAACGTACTCATCGTTGATGACATGATTGCCTCCGGTGGATCAGTCTTTGATGTTGCCTCTGAACTTAAAGTAAGGGGAGCTAAGTCCATCTATGTAGCCTCAACCTTCGCTTTCTTTACCGAAGGAAGAGAAAAGTTTGATGAAAAATATAGAGACGGAATCATCGACGGAGTCTTCTCTACAAACCTTAACTATGTACCACAGGAACTCATCGATGCTGAATGGTTCTCTCAAGCTGATCTGTCAACCTATCTAGCAATGTTTGTTGATAACCTAGCTCAAGAAAAGAGTGTCTCTAAACTGCTTGATGCAACCCAAGGAATTCGCTCCTTCCTCCTAGCCAATGGATTTGATCCAGATGCTCGAATGAGAGACGAAGCCCTAAAAGAAGGTGTAGAAAACATCGCTAAGAAGAAACAATAATCAAATAAAAGAGGCTTATAATTTGAACAAGAGCCAAAAAAAAGACGCTGATCAGCGTCTTTTTTTGGTTCTTATTAACGTAGAGGTTGTTGATGTGAGTAGTAAAAGCCAACAAATGGGGTCATCGACAAATGGTAGTGAAGATAAATCTAAATGGTAGTAGGGATGAATGTAAAAGGTGGTGTCAAAGGTGGTCTGGATTTTTTATCAGAAAATCATTGACAATGGCAAAGTGAAGCTTTTTATTGTGGTAACGATTACTTAATCGTTAAGGAGGTGGAATTTAAGAAATGCCAGTCACTTTAAAAGATGTCGCTGCCGTTGCCGGTGTATCCATTGCCACTGTATCTAAAGTGCTCAATGGAAAAGACTTTGATATTGGGAAAAAGACCATCGAAAAAGTTAAGCGAATAGCAAAAGAAATGGACTATCGGCCCAATTCAATGGCCCGAAGTATGAAAACAAAAGTGAGTCGAACCATAGGGCTAATTATCCCAGATGTGCGAAATCCATTTTTTACAGATCTAGCTCGAGGAGCAGAAGACAGTGCCCATGAAAGAGGCTATAGTTTGCTTTTTTGTAATTCCGATAATGATTTAGATAAAGAAATGGGCTATATCGAAACTCTAGTTCAAAAACAGGTAGATGGTATTGCTCTAGCTCCTTCCATCAATCGTGATCAAAAACGAGAAGAAGCGTTTAAAATCCCACTTCCCATTGTGACCCTCGACCGAGATGTTTATTTTCCAGAAGTTAAAGACCACATCCATACTGAGAATGAAACAGGCGCCTATACTGCCGTCAACTATTTAATATCACTTGGCCATGAGCGGATCTTATTTTTATCCGGACAACTAGACATCGGAGTGTCGATCGAACGCTTAGCTGGATATCGTAGAGCTCTAAAAGACAATGGAATTGATTTTGATGAAACTCTTTTAAAAGAAGGGGAATACTCCTTTGAGTTTGGTTATGACTACACGAAAGAGAATTCACTGGATCCATCCATTACAGCTGTTTTCTGCGGCAACGACTTGATCGCACTAGGAGTTATTAAAGGACTAAAAGAAAAAGGAATTCAAGTACCAGAAGAAGTAAGTGTAGTCGGCTTTGACGATATCTTCCTTTCAAACATCAACAGTCCCGGTTTAACCACCATACGTCAACCCAGTTATAAGCTCGGCTTTGTTACTGTACAACGCCTCATTGATATCCTTGAAGGCGTAGAGCACCCAGAGTTTCAACTCAATATACCGCTACAACTAATTATCCGAGAAAGTACAGCCCCACGAAAAACTAATTCTAAACCAAGTCAAAAGATTTCTAATGGTTAAAGCATTTTACTTTTAGTAGGACAATTACTTTTAGTTGGATGGAAAACCTTATGTGTCTAACAACCTGCCGTTTAAACAAAGATTAACTTGGAAACCCTCATCGATTAAACGGTCATCGATTAAACTCAAAGTTTGCAGATAATATTTTTAGATAACACTTGAAATACACCTGAAGACTAAAAAAAATAGAAGGCTAGAAATTAAACCAAAAACTAAAATACAAGGAGAAAACTCATGAAAAAGATTAAAACAATGGTTGCCTTATTGATTACGTCAGCTTTGATGGTTACGGCTTGTAGTTCACCTGCAACCACTAAACCAGGCGAAACAACCGGTGGAGAAAATGATCCAAGTTTTGTTTTTGTAGTAACGGATCAGCTGGGGGATAAGAGCTTTAATGATTCAGCGGCGGAAGGAACCAAAAAGATTGCCGATGAATTAGGCTATGAAACAAAGATTATTGAAATTGGTCGAGACCAAACCAAGTGGGAACCCACAATACTTGATTTATCCGAAGAAGGCAAGTACACGGCTATATTCCTCAATGGATCAGGAACTCAAGAGATTATTGAGCGGATTGCACCCGATTATCCTGAGCAAAAATATGTGTTATT
>JAAZGI010000432.1 GCA_012511315.1 Clostridium sp. | reverse complement strand
TGTTCTGCACCAGTGTTAAAGGAGCCGTTGCCAGTCAAGTTCTCTACAGCATCGTGGAGACAGCGAAGGCAAATAAGCTCCACCCCTACGAGTACTTAATGTTTGTCATTGAAGAACTAAGTCAAAACAAACAAACTGCCGAGAAGATTCAAGATGTACTACCTTGGTCAACCAAAATCCCAGCCCATATCCGAATTAAAAACACCTAAATAAACCCCGTCTAGATCAAAGCTTGCGAGCTTAATCAAGACGGGGTTTATTATACGCTTACCTTTGATGTACCTTGCGCTGCATGTTGTTTGATACCCCATTTGATGTTCTGACTGCGGGATTCATTTTCTGCCTGAGCCAATGACTCGATAACCGAGATCATTAGATCACTCTCCACCACAGCAGTATCCAGTTCCTCTTGTTGGAAAATCACGCGGACTCTCAACTGTTTGAGCTGATTTAAAGCACCAAGAACTTCAACCGTGTCACTTCCAAATCGGCTGATGCACTTAGTCAAAATTATGTCCAAATCCTTTGAGTTACAGTCTAGAAGCATTCGAGAAAATTCTTTTCTCGGGGTACCAGCTTTCCCTGATGCGATATCAATGTAAGTATATACTAGTAGCCACTTCGGATTGATGGAAATAAATCTTGTCATAGCTGAAATTTGAGCTGTCAGGCTATTTAACTGTTCAGTGCTGTTAGTACTGACGCGGCAGTAGATCCCAACTCGTTTCTCTCTTAATTGAGGTTTTGGTGGAATATACGTAATAATCTTCTTATCTGCCATTGGAAGACCTCCGGAAAAACGGGTGCGAAATGTTGCAGAATCTTTCTCATCTAAAGAGCTTCAACTCATCAAAGTACTCCCACAAATCATCCGAATACTCAGATTCAGCTATATAAGTAGCCCTTCGTTCTATATTTTTCAAAGCGCATGAAATGAAATGAACACTTCCTTTTTCATCGAAAGAACTATATAAATCAATCTGTTGCTTATTGTCCAAATAGCTATTAAGGAAATGCTTACTGACAAAATCATTCCAGCCACTGAAGGATTTGAAATACTCCCTGTCACGATCAGTGTAGCTGACTTCAGATTTTACTAACTGTAAAAAACGATCCATATAATCACTAAACGGTTTAATTGATTTATTCTATTTCCCTTTTGTCGTTCTACCGATATCCATTGGCAGGATCCAGAAGTTCGCCAGACAATGATATTGAGAGTGGTAGACCCTCAAATATTCGGGCCATTCTTCTTTTTCCGTTCGCAGACGAATGGATTTCCCCGCTCCTGGAGTACAATTCGCAATCGTGTTAAAGCTGTTCATTGTATCGCCGGCAAATTCGGAATTTCTGAGGGACCCTTTTTGCCCTAAGATGGGCTTGCCTTTTAAGATTTCTTTATAGATTATTTCATAAAAGCCTATTGCGAAGTCGGACATATCGGCATCTGCTGATGAATAATACTTCTGGCCGGATAGTACCTTATCATCTTCAATGAATACTTCCATTTGACGTTAGTCACAATCAATCGGCTTCAATAGGATATCTCGCATTTGGTCATTCTTTTTCACAACCTTATCGCCTTCCCTCCAAACTCGGTCTGAATACATGGTTTAAATTGCTTGATACTGTTTTCTCGACTGTTCAAATAAACCCAGACTAATTTTATGTAAATTAACTAACAATTGTTGCTATTTTATTAATTTTCAATTTAATCGATTTACATCTATAAACAAACTATATACTTAGGGTGAAAATATTACATGGGGGATATGTGTACATGGTGTTAGTAAAAGTTGGTAAAAGTGTAAAGATCAGATTTTTGCAAAACAATTTGATAGGTTAGTTATTTTAAAGAAGGATGTGAGTTATTTAATGAGAACTTTCTCACTTTTTGTGTTATGTCTCTTGTTAGTTTTTTCTTCTTGCAATAACAAGCAGGATACAATTCAATCAACTGCAATCTCTGGTAATTCAAATGGAACATCTCAAATCACAACAACTCCTGATCAAGATGGATTGGCCGGGAAAACTACTATTAACCCTACTAATGGTGAAAGCACTTCCTCATCCTTGGAGAATACTCATCCTGTTTTTGATATTAAAGACTTTGATAAATTTCGTTTTGATGAAACATCACAAATTTTTAATTTTGATGTACAGTCTGCAGTGTCAATAATTGATGGGAGGAATTTGATTAGTTATCTGCTTGTAATAACTCCAAAAATTAATGAAAGAATTGAAAATATCGTGGTAACAGCATCACTAGATCCAAAATGGTCGGAAATACTAACAGATAAGAATAGAAACACTCTTTATTTTGGCACTAACAAAGATCAACCATTCAGTATGGAAAACGGCTCATCAACCGAAAAAGGGTTAATTAGTGATATTGGAAAATATTTGCAAGATGACATTGCCCCGGAAAAAGCAAAAGATTTTTTAAAGCTTCCAATTAAAATAGTAATTAAGTACAACAATAAAATTTCCTCCTTTACAATTAAACCGTCGAAAATATTATTCCTAGGAGCGGATGAAACTTAATGAAAAAAATTATATGTTTAAATTTGGTGTCATTGTTTAGCCATCTTCTGACAGTCGGATTTTTCATCTCTTGCATTGCATCCTGAGAACCGATGTAATTACATTTCTTCAATCTGGTCCCTTCTTCCTTTCCCGCTATTTTACTCAAAGAGGTAACAAATTGACATTCAATCGATTCAGTTTATCTATGATTTCCCATATTTTTCTAATGAGTAAGCTCTTCCGAGCAACTGCTCTTTTGTGGTTGGGGTAAGCACCATCTGCCCTATTCGACCGTCAACCTTTTTCTCCACCTTTCCCCCTGAATTTCTACGATACCTCAGCTCGATCTGATTTCTATACGTTCAGCTTTATCTCCCAATAAAGTTTACTAACCGGGCAAATCGCTAACCCTAAACATATAGTTCCCCACAGATCTCCTCCGTTAAGTTGTGTAACCTTTCCCTCCATCGATCAACCACATTTGCACAGTCTTTCTTCGGACAGTTATCGGGCTTTAATCTAGCGACCTTACCCGACACCCTGCTTATATGTGATTTAAACCCTAAGACCATCGTTTTGCTATCCTACTTACTTCAGATTCCACCACCCGATGGACACCCTTGTTATTGAAAATGTCTTTCTTGCTATCGGGCCACTGCGTTATAGCAACTATTCGATTACACCCAGGCTAGGCGCACTAGAAAAAAGCCTCCTAAAAAACTTAATAGGAGGCTTTACTTGTATTGATATAAATTTTCTACTAGATTCAATTAACTGTTAAAAGCTAGTTACAATAAACTAAAGCCCTATCCATCTATTATTGCATTTCCACAATAAACGTTTTAACTATCTTTATTAAGCTTTAATCTCGTATAGAATCTTTGTACTACTTTTTAGGTGGCATCGGAACAAAAATTGAGGTAACTCTTTTATATTCTTCCCAATCCTCTCTTTTTCTATCATCATACTTCTTTTCTAAAAGAGGGACGCCCGAAATATAACGCACAAGAACTGTAATCACAATGGGACTAAAGATTAACCATAAGTTTGATAAGCCTGCAATGGCGATAATGTAAATTCCCCACCATTGAGTTGCTTCTCCAAAATAATTTGGATGTCTTGTAAATTTCCATAGGCCTTCTGTCATCAGTTTACCTTTATTTTTGGGGTTTGATAAAAATCTTTTTAACTGAGCATCTCCCACTGATTCAAAATAGAAACCTATACCCCAAAGAACCAACCCTATTACAGTTAGGGCATTAAACGGAACTTTGTTTGTAATGTTTACATAAATAACTGGGAAGGAGATTGCTGTATTTAATATGAATTGCAAGAGATACATTCTATAGAAAAAATATAGATCGAAATATACGCCATCATAGTCTTTTCGGTACTTCTTTTTAAAATCAATGTATCGGGAATCTTCGGGCTTTCCTACGTTTCTTTTAAATAAATGGTAGCCTAATCGAAGTCCCCAAACAGTAACTAAAAGAGTAAGAATAAGCCCTACTGTTGATCGATGATCCGTGATGATAAAAGATATTATAGCCGTCGCTACAAATCCTAATCCCCATAGAATATCGATATAATCATGCTTATCTCTTTTCTTTGCTATCAGAAAGGTGATTACAAATAGCAAAAATAAAACACCATAGGATATTAAAATCTTCATTTTTAGCTCCTTTTATTCTTTTAAAGTATAGCCAATAGCTATACTACCAATGCCGGCAAAGTTTATGACAACAGACGAGATTCCTTCAATGTATTGGGGTGGTTTACCCAATATCTCTGTGAGTTTTTCAGCCGCTTCATGAACTCTTTCTGGGGCATATGCATGAACCAGTGCATAGGATTCTATTTTATCCTTTATACTTGCTGCTTTTTTATAAAATAACTTTTCATTTTGTTTTCTGTTAAAAGCCAATCCCTCAACAGTTCCTTCCCCTTCTTTATTTATGGTAATGAGAGGTAAAAAACCACTCTTTTTTAGGATCCATCCAATACGTTCACTTAGTCTTCCTGAATTAACCATTCCATCTAAATTTAGAATACTCACATAAATTTTGGTGCGGCTAATCGCACTTTCAATTTCTTCTTTAATCACTTTAAGGTCTTTTGTTTGGCTCATTAATTCTATAGCTCTGTGTGCAACCAACCCTTGAGCAACTGAATTTAATTTTGTGTCAATCAGTGTAACTTAGTCCGGATCACTTTGAATTACTTCCTCATATCTTTCATACAATCCAGACATTTTCGAAGATACCGTAAGAATAACTACATGCTTATGTCTTTTAATGATTGGCTCCAAGAATGTTCTTACCTGCTCCCTATTTAATTGAGAAGAGCTTATTCTTTTTTTATCCAGTAGTTCCGGATACACCGTCCGTTTATCTTGGTAAGAAACCTTGTCTGCCATTAGAGTCATCGGAAGTTGATACACAAAATCCGGAAACTCTTCATCCGGTAAGTCTGCTATGGTGTCAATTACCAAGGCAATTTCATCGGGATGCTATCGAAACAAGCTGTAATGCATTCCCATGTCATCATCTTTTGCTTCTAATATGGAACCGTAGGAGGTCATTTTCGTTACCACTTCATTCGGTTCATCTGTATGAACATGTATCCGTAGAAGTTCTTTATTTTCACTCACTACCAAACTATCGCCCAAAGGCTCTATAAAACCTTCAAGTTCTGTCCGATTGAAACTATTTTTTTTCTTTACTAATACTTCTGTACAAAACCTATAGGCTAAATCCGTGTCAAAACTGTGCTCAAAGTCTACAGACACTTCTAAGTTTCTTCCCAGGTCAGCATAGCTCTTATCAGTTATGATTCGATCTGACATGATAATCTCTAAAAACCCTTCAATAAAATACAGAAAAGCTATCGCACCAGCATCTTCTGCATGAAGCTTTGACTGAGCCTTTAATGTGTACTTCGTTTCTTTGACAGTGTCTACTAAAGTTTTAAATGCTCCATCTATAGCCTGCCTTAAATCAGCTTCCTTTTTTAAAAGCAGCTCAAAGCTATCTGCAAAACTTCTCATGGCCGTTAGGATGGTTCCTTCTACAGGGTTTTTAATGGCGTGATATGCATACTCATATCCGCTTTTAAAGCATGAAACCAGAGTTTCTGAATCCATGGATTCCCCACGAGGAGATTGGTTTTCAAAGCCTGTAAAAAACTGAGAAAAAATCGCTCCTGAATTACCCCTCGCACCTATAATTGCAGCATTGGAAACACTTCCCATCATCTCATTTATATTATTGGATTTTTTAGCTTGCCTTCCAATATATTCCATCAAATAGGAGAGGTTATTACCTGTATCTCGATCCGGAACCGGAAAGCCATTTGACTCATTTAAAAGGTCACTATTTTCTATAATTTTCTCAGCGCCTGTCATGATACCATGATAAATTTGGTGGCTATTCAACATATCTCTACTTTCCATAATGCTACCCCTTCTTAAAAGTTAAATGTTTGAATAATTTTACTGGCCGCGGCGGAGGTTAATCCTGTAACAAATGTTCCCCAAACCAAATCGATGACTGTGATGGAAATGGGCCAATCTTTTAAAGTCGCAAGATTTGTCAAGTCATAGGTAGCATACATCACAAACCCTAAGAAGGCTCCATAGATTAATGCATGCATAACAGATTGTTTGTCAACTGAAGGATTAACAATAAAAACCAGTAATGCTAGTGCATAAATGAAGTAAAAAATTAGCGCTGCATATAAGTTTGTTTTCTCGGCCATCAAGTGACCTATTTGAGATTTATATAACTTTGGCGCTACTAACCCCAACCAAGCTGCATCAATTACTAAAAATACTAATAAAATCACAATATATCTCTTAATCATTGGATTTCTCCTTTTGATATGATCCACTGTGCAACATTTATTCCCTACCTTATTATCTCCTTCAGCTCTAATCTATTGATACAGACATTCAAAGTCCACTAAATTTCCACGGCTGAAATTCACTTATCACTGTATTTATAAAAAATCTGTCATCATTGATGAGTCCGACTGCCTTGAAATAGCTTATACCCAATCCAATAAATGAAAACGCCTGCTATTGCTGATAAATAAATAATTAAGTTGTTTATACTTATTTCCCCAGAAATATAAATTATAAGTACAGCCACACTAAATACTATTTGACTTAATAACACCTTTGACCTTTGAACAATTTTCCCAAGGTCATCTTTGACCTTTTCTTTGGATATTAAATGCCAAGAGAAAAATGATAAAATAATTAGAGCAAATACCAGGATATTTAATTTCCTTGTAAAAACGTTCAAATTAACAGACAGATATTTAAAAAAGATAACCTCTACCGTAAAGGCAGCAGCGGCAATTCCACTAGCAACCAATGGCATCCTTCCGTCTTCATTAAGTTTTTTAACAAAAACCATTGCTATAATAAAGGGAATCAAATAGACTGCATTTTTCATGCTTATTGATAGATATACCGTCATCCCAAGCACTGAAAAGATATCGAAAAACGTGACCG
This sequence comes from Clostridium sp., assembly GCA_012511315.1. GTDB lineage: Bacteria > Bacillota > Clostridia > Clostridiales > Clostridiaceae > JG1575. The sequence goes on along the minus strand of JAAZGI010000432.1, from coordinate 798 downwards.
CTTTTCCTGTTATTCCGCTAACTGTTCTCATTAATAAAATAATCCAAAAAATTTCCAAAAGTTGAAAACTCTTAAAATAGTATAAGTTCAATAATGAAAAAGCAACGCAAAGAAATGCAGAAAATTCGTGTTTGGGATCCAGTTCTCTAGCCAGTGCCCAGGTTAAAAAAGAGCCACCACCTATATACATTCCTAGCAATACTTCTCCAGTAATGAGCCACCCTATGATAGCTACAACAATTGCCAAAAGGATTATAATCCTATTGGTTAAATAAAAAACATCTATTTTCCTTCCTAGTGTAAACATTTAAATCCCCTTTTGATTAATTATACTACTAATATCCTAAATACCTGCAACGAAAAGATATTTAACACAGATAAAGATAAACTTCAGTTATGAATATTATTTAATGGACTCGATAACATTCCTGCTAATTTCGTTAGGTTCTTTTCTAGATAGAATTGGGAATTACACTTAAATAATATTAAAACTCTATTCATTGAATTCATTCCAATTATGTGTTTCGTTGAACGAGTAAAACACCCCTATCTCATTAAACTCGTAGCTTTAATTTATGCAGGGTATATTTTTTTTAATTCAAATATGAATTGAGATTTCAGTTGACTTAGGGAGGAAATCTTGAGTCTTCTCGACGGTTTGTTTTGGCCTAGCTCTTCGACATAAAACTGTTTGCACTCATATGAATGTAGCTTGTTTTTCTTCACTATCTCAAAGATGCTGTAGAGAACTTAGTTAACGAAAGTCCCCTTGAGTCAGGCACGGCTCTTGAATTTCTC
>JAAZGI010000431.1 GCA_012511315.1 Clostridium sp. | reverse complement strand
GAGCGTAGTCAATGACTGGAAAAGCGAGAGCTGATATACTAGGAGAAGAGGATTTTAGTTAAAAAGTACTTTAAAGATGAACTCAAAGATGAATTTGGAGGAAAAGAATTGTCTAAACAAAAGGTTTTAAATAAATTTTTAGAAAATGGCAAGGGAGCAGGATCAAAGAAGCCCTTGATTTTATTTGCTGATATTGATGGAACCTTGGTGAACCATGATATGAAAATATCAAGAAAAGCCCGTCAGGCCATCGAAGCTTTTATGGAGCAAGGGAACTATTTCACCTTAGCAACCGGTCGTGGAAGAACCAATGCTGAGTATTTTATGCACTCAGTGCCTTCTAATTTCCCAGCGATTTTTGGTAATGGTGCTCTACTATATCATCGGAACCAAGATAAAGTGATCCGCGAACATACAATGTCAACGCAAGGATTGAGCAAGTTGGTGGAAGTGATGAAAGATTTTTATCCTGATGTTATGGTTCAAATTTACACCAAGGACAATATTTTTCTTGTCACAGATAATGATGAGAACGATCCACGAGTCGCCAATCATCATCCCTACCAACGAGCGCAGCTAAAAGAGTTGGAGGGAATGGAATGTAGTAAGGTTTTATTTGGAATGCAGGATGACAATTGTGATGAAGGAAGAGAAATTGCCTGGAACCATGTGAAAGAGCATTTGCCGGACCTAAGGGTGGTCAAATCACAAAGTCTTTACTTGGAATTAACACCTGAAGGGGTTTCTAAGGGAGAGATGATTCGCTTTGTTCAAGAACATACGGATGCTATGGTAGCAGTGGCTGGAGACTACTTTAACGACTTAGAAATGTTAGAGGAAGCAGATATCGCCTATACGCTCAAAAGTTCACCTAAGGAGGTCCAGGCTGCAGCAGATCGAATTTTAGACAGTGAGCCAGGCGAGTTCATAAGCTTGGTGATAGCTGAACTGTTAGAGGACGCGGAAGGCTAAAGGGAGAGACTAGATTAAGATTAAATAATCTAGATATATCATAATTTATAGAATAATATAAAACACAATATAATTGGAAACAGCATCAACACTGGGGAGAAAAGGGGATGGAAAGATGAGTAAGGTTTATTTTATACCAATTACAGACTATGACAAAGAGGAATTATCAGACATTGCTTTGGAACTATTTAACGAAGTACTAGCCAGAGAAGAAATGGAGCTAGCCCGAGAGATTCCTATTAAAGTTCATTTTGGAGAAAAAGGGAACACCACGTTCCTTGACCCAAGTTGCTATAAAGGGGTGATTAATCGCCTCCAAGAGCTTGGTGTTGCACCCAGCTATATAGAAACCAATGTCTTGTACCGTGGGTCACGGACCACTCGAGATTCTCACATTGCTTTGGCCCGTGAGCATGGCTTCACCGATTTGCCCATCCTAATTGCAGATGGCGACCATGGCGAAGAGGTTATGGAGGTACCCATTGATGGCGATGTGTTTGAGTCGGTAAAACTGGGCAAAGGTTTTGCCCCCTATGACCAGTTTGTTGTGATGGCGCACTTTAAGGGACATGCCACCGCTGGGTTTGGTGGTGCTTTAAAGCAGCTGGCAATGGGATTTGCATCACGATCTGGTAAGATGGCTCAGCATGCTACAGTGAACCCTGTGGTTGAGCAGGAAGAGTGTATTTCCTGTGGCGCCTGTGTAGCCGCCTGTGACTACGACGCCATTGAACTTGAAGATAAGGCCTTTATTGATCACGATCGATGTGTGGGCTGCGCTGCTTGTGTTGCAGCCTGTCCAGTGGGAGCCATTCGTACCGACTGGGGCGCAGAAGATTTTACTCTTCGCGTAGCTGAGTATGCCTATGGGGCCGGTAAGGACAAAGACAATATTTACATTTCCTATGCCCTAAATATTACTGAACTCTGCGATTGCTTTGGTGGACCCATGGAACCGGTGGCTGGAAATTTAGGTGTATTTTGCTCCACAGACCCAGTTGCCATCGATACAGCCTGCATTGATATGCTTCAAGCCAAGGAAAAACAACCCATGTTTGACAAGGGACGTGAAACTCTCGTCCATGCTGAAAAACTCGGTTTAGGTAGTCAGAATTATACCTTGATTGAACTAAAAAGATAACATTGCATTAAAAATCAAAAGGGGCAAAGAAATAAAAAATCCAATTGAAAATCCAATACCATAAAAATAAATGGCATTTAGCAAAAAAATAAACAGGAGTTCTTGAGTTAGCCGAGTAGGGTCGTTTGATGTGAGCTCTGCTAATTGCATTAGTGTAAAAACAAAAGGAAGGGAGGAGTAGGCTGTGGAATACAAAGTGGATATTGATCGGGCGACGGAACTATTAACAGAAATAGCAGATGAATTGCCAGACCAAGTGTTTCAAAATCTTAACTTAGGTGTTCTGGTTTCTGAAGAAGTTCGGATGAGCCCTGAAAGTAAGCCGAACTTCCCCTTGTATACCTTGGGACTTTATACTAAAAATCGAATGGGTCGACAAATTATTATTTTTTATGGATCCTTTCTCAAGGTGTTTGGTCATTTAGATGAAGACGGGATGAAAGTAAAACTTCAAGAAACCTTACATCATGAATTGCTTCATCACTTGGAAAATCAAGGAGGGGAGTTTGGCCTAGAGTTTGAAGACCATCTTCAGATGCAGCGATATCGCGATACCATCCGCCGAAGTAAGCAATGATTAATACCAGGGTAAAATTCAAAGAGTAAAAACATAAAAGATGAATAATATCGAAGAGTAAAATACCGGAGGCATAAAATTTAAAAATTTAGTCATTAAAGAGCTTTGAATGGGTTTCAGAAACCAATTCAAAGCTCTTTGTTTATTTTATGATTTTAATTTATGGTCTTAATTTTCACTAGGTTTGCCAGCGCCTTTTCGGTAGTAAGCTAGGCTCTAGCAGTTTAGAGGTATAAATTAACCTTGGCTTGGTCCCGCTTTAACGATATCTTCTCCCGTATTAGGGAAACGGTTAAAGTTCTTGATAAAGCCATTGGCTAATTCGCGGGCTGTTTTTTCGTAAGCCTCTTTATCTGCCCACTGGGATTTTGGATCTAGTAATTCATCTGGGATGCCTTCAATGTGGACGGGTACATCTAGGTTAAAAATCCTATCATGGCGATAGCTTGCATTTTTTAGGTCGCCATTAATAGCTGCTTGAACCATGAGACGAGTCTTTGGTAAATCCATCCGTTTACCAACGCCATACCGACCGCCGGTCCATCCTGTGTTAATGAGATAAACATCCGTATTGTGACGCTCAATTTTCTCACCAAGAAGTCTTGCATATTCAACGATGGGCCGAGCCATGAATGGTTCGCCAAATAGGGCGGAGAATGTCGTCTGTGGCTCTGTGATGCCTCGTTCGGTTCCGGCTAGCTTAGATGTATAACCGCTCATAAAGTGGTACATAGCGCCTTCAGGCGTCAATTTAGAGATGGGTGGCAAGACGCCAAAGGCATCGGCGGTTAAAAAGACAATGGTATCAGGAATACCACCTTGGCCATCGAGCTTGGCATTGGAAATATATTCGATGGGATAGGTACCCCGTGTGTTTTCTGTTAGGCTGTCATCTTCATAGTCTGGTTTACTTTGGTCATCTAAAACTACGTTTTCTAAAACAGAACCGAATTTTAAAGCACCATAGATTTCTTTTTCTTTTACAGGATCTAGATTGATAGCTTTTGCATAGCAGCCACCTTCAAAGTTAAAGATTCCTTCATCGGTCCAACCATGCTCATCATCCCCAATTAACTGGCGATTCTCATCGGCTGATAAGGTTGTTTTTCCTGTACCAGAAAGACCAAAGAAAAGCGCCGTGCGGCCATCATCCGACATGTTGGCGGAACAGTGCATCGGAAGGATGTCTTTCTCCGGCAGGAGGTAATTCATGACAGTAAAGATTGATTTTTTGATTTCACCGGAATAAAGCGAGCCGCCAATTAAAATGAGGCGTTCGGTAAAATTAAGAATAATAAAGGCTTCAGAGTTCACGCCATCTTCTGCTCCCTTGGCCAGTAAAGAAGGAACAGCGATCACGGTAAAGTCGGCATCATATCCAGTACGTTGATTGTCTTTAATAAAAATCTGGCTGGCAAAAACAGCTTGCGCCGGGTTTTCACACAGGACATTAAGTTTTAGGGTGTGATTTGGATCGGCTCCAGCTCGTCCTTTCACAAGATACATCTTGCGGTCAGCAATATGATCCATAACTTTCTGCTTTAAATTTTCATAAACATTTTGCTCGATACCCAGGTTGCTGTTATCCCATTCCACGGTATCTTTAGTTGTTTCATCCATGACGATGAAACGGTCTTTAGGGGAACGGCCGGTATACTTGCCAGTGCGAATGACCAGGCAGCCGTTATCGGCTAGTGTGCCTGAACCGCTCCGGACAGCTTCAGTAATTAGTTGTGCGACACTTTGATTTTCAATTAAATTTTCCTTTTTAATTCCAAAGAGATGCTCCAATTCAGAACCTCCTACAGTTGAGTTGTTAAGACCATTAAAATACAGTGAAACTAAAATTACAATGGGCAAAAATGGAGGAAATATCATGGTTTAGGGTTGGTGGAAATTTCCTTGCACAAAATGCAATTTATACCAATTAAAAAAAGATTCTCGCTAAGAAAGGTGAGAATCTTTTTGAGTATGGTATTTTGTTCGTTTTCATTTTAGTGGTTTATTTACTGTATTGAATTTTACGTTTTCCCCCAGTTAGTAGAAGCATGGTTGGAATGGATGCGGCCACAGCGGATAAACCTAAGCGGATCCAAACAGACGTTACAAAATATTTCTCGTTATTGTAGTGAGTGGCAAGACCCTCTAAAAGAGCCGAGCGTAGTCCCATATCAGTCTGTTGCAAGAGTTCAATAGCTGAAATAAGAACGCTACCCATGAACAAAGAGCCTAAAACTAAAACAATAGCCAAGCCGATGGACATTTGGTTACCTGCCATAACCCGGTAAATACCAATGATGAGAAAAGGAATGAGAAAGGCAACCAGTTGAACTGGAGCGCCTAATACATGGATGCCACTCATAAGGATTGCTCCCAAGGTTGCACCAAGAACAGCACCGAAAAAACCCAACAGGGAGAAGCTTCGATCAATGAGACCAGTGACAACCCCATCAAGGGGAGCATCGTGGTTAGGGTTTTCCTCCGGTGGAACATATTTGTGGTGGGAGGGATGGGAAGAAAAGGGTTCTTGCCGCAGGCTGACCCGTTCATCAGCTTCAAAGTCTTCTGTGAAATCATCCTTGATTTCATAATAATCCATTTCTTGATCAAGCGCTGAATGGTAATGACCAAAGTCATCGGCATAATTTTTGTCATGGTTTGACAGGTGATCGTCAAAGTGATCAGGGGATGCTTTGGCTACTGAGGCAGAGGTTGAGCTTGGCTCAATCGTTTCAAAGCGAGCAATGCCTGATTCAAGACTTTGAGTTAAAAAGTCAATCCGCGTCGCCTCTAAAAGAGCATTGTTACCAGGTTCTGTTAGGTCGACACGAAGCTTTTGGTTGCGTATTTTAGCTTGCGTTAATGAGTAACGGGGAGCTAACTCTTGAATATAATCAAGGAGTTGGTTTTTAGCTTTGGTATCGCCACGAAAGCTTGTTTCAATCCGTATTTCACCCTGATCTTCGATGACCTGATAAAGTCTGGTGCCTACAAATTTTGTCAGGATACCGTTGGTTTCAAAAAAACCTTTATGAATGAGTTCTTTTTGTATTTGTTGATACATGGTGTTCTCCCTTTTGCAGTAGATCCAATGGACCACTTTTTATGAATTCCAAGACTGGGCAAAGATGAAATAAAGTGAAAAAACCGCCCAATCATGATTTAATAATAGCTTGATTATAAGTAGTTTATCGGTTATTTATTAAGAAAGTATGAAAACAAGGAAGAATGTTAAAAATCTTTGGATGTATAAGCTTAAGAGGAAAGAGAAATAGCTGATAATACATTAGCAAAAGTCTTAATTAAGGCTCTAAAGGCCAAAAGAGGTTTAGTTACAATTTATATATTTTTCAATGCTATTATAAAGGTTGAGAAACAATGAAACGACAATTTAGGAGGAATCGATATGATTGCAGTAGTTACAGGAAAAGGTTGGCTTAAAAAAGAAACAGCTGAAAAGCAGCTGCAAGGGATAGATGAACCGATTCTTTACGCAACATCGTACCAAGAGATGTTAGAGCATAAAGACGAAGTTGAAATTATTATAAGTACCAATACGGTGGATTCAGATGTGATTGCCCAGTTGCCTAATTTAAAATGGATTTTTTCTTACTCAGCTGGAGTTGAAAACTATCCCTTCGAACTGTTAAAGGAAAAGGGTGTACGGCTTACTAATACCTCTGGTATCCATAAAACCAACATTGCAGAGCAAGTGTTAGGTGGCATGATTATGTTTTCAAGGAATCTAATTCAAGCCATGGCTAATAAAGCCCAGAGTAGCTGGGATAGCTATTATATTGATGAGTTAACAGGTAAAGAATTATTCATCATTGGTGCGGGTCAAATTGGGAAAGAAATTGCGCGCAAGGCAAAAGCCTTTGATATGAAGGTTTATGGTGTGCGCTTTAGTGAAAGCAAAGAACTTCCGAAAAACTTTGATGGTATGGCAACCTTTGATGATTTGCTGTCAGTTCTACCAGGTAAAGATTATATATGTCTCGTCGTTCCTTCCACAGATGAAACCTTTGGCATGATCGGCAAAG
>JAAZGI010000430.1 GCA_012511315.1 Clostridium sp. | reverse complement strand
AGAGTTTAATTTAAGGTTTGAGGTAGGCTACAAGCTCCATTTTTGCAGGTATATAAAACTACTTGGTCCTCATAACTAAGTTGTCCTAAAAATTCAACTTTAGTTCGCAGTGGACTATCTTTCGGTAGGAATTGAACATAGTGGGGAAGCTTCCGATTGCTCAGGGTTTCTTTTATTGTCGCCTTATCTTTACCTGTAACGATTGCTAATTCATGATCTAATAGGTTGCTTTGTAGGGCATCTGCCATGGTTACCACCGATTCAGCTGAACTATAAATAACCCCCGAAAAATGATTCAATTGCTCTGTCAATAGGTTTCGGTATTTGGTGTCATGGGTATAGAGGCTTAACTCCATTAGTACTTTGGTCATGATTCCATTTCCTGAAGGAATGGCCGAATCATAAGGTTCCACCGGATTCATAATAAGATTCTCTGTGTCTTTCATTGCCAAATGAAAGCCGTGATGGTCTTGGTCCCAAAAAAGATCCAGACAATTTTCCACTAAATCTCTAGCTGTCAATAAATAGAGAGCTTTTTGAGTGCTTTCATAAAGGGCTAATAGAGCATAGGCGCCGTAGGCATAGTCGTCTAGGACACCTTTGGGGCCTAAAATCCCCTCTCTGATGGAAGTATAGAGAATACCGCTATGCTTCATCTTTTCTAGAAGTGTTTTCATGGTTTGTTCGGCGACAGATTCTAACTCCTGGTCTTGAAACACCTGAGCCCCGATTGCCAAGGCTCGCACCAACATGGCATTCCAAGAAAAAAGAATTTTTTCATCCCGGTGAGGTCGAATTCGTTGATCTCGATAGGCTCGTATTTTTTCAAGTTGAGGACGGTATGCTTGTTCCTGCCCAACTGCTACATCAAGATCTGAGCCAATCAGATTCAAAATATTCTTTCCCTCGAAATTTCCCCGTGAGGTCACATGAAAAGCCTTTTTGAAATCCAAAGCTTCTGATCCTAAAATATCATCAATTTCCATTTCTGAAAAAACATAAAACTTCCCTTCCACTCCTTCTGAGTCGGCATCTTCAGCTGAGAAAAACAAACCGTCAGAAGATATCATGGATTCTTTTAAGTAATTCCATGTCCGATCATAGATGTTTTTAAATAAGGGGAGTGGTTCTTCTCCATAAGCCAAGGCAGAACTTTGCATCAAAAAAGCATTATCATAGAGCATTTTTTCAAAATGGGGAACCAACCATTGCCTGTCCACACTGTATCTCGATAAACCTCCAGCCACGTGATCATAAATCCCCCCTCGGTACATACTCTCTAAGGTTTCTTTCACCATATCAAAGGCAGAGTGTTCTTGGTCTTGAAAGCGGCTGGGCCGACTGTTGTGGCTTGAGGTTTGTTTTGAAGTGGCTTCTGAATCCTTGGTTAATGGTTGATCCTGTTCTAAACTTTTATGTAGACGATGGAAGTTTAATAGAAAAATCAGGTTTTGCGGCGTTGGAAATTTCGGGCTCGTGCCAAAGCCACGGAACACTGGATCAAACCGTAACTGCAAATTTTCAAATAGTTCATCTACTAGGTTTTCTGATAGATCTTTGCGATCTTGGCGCATTTTTTGATTCATGCCTTGAATCTGCTTCACGACGGATTCTGCTATGGTTTCAACTCGCCCTTTGTTTTCTTTATAAATATCTCGAATGCCTTCCAAGACATCCAAAATACCTGGCATTCCTTGACTCGACTTAGGCGGAATATATGTGGCTGCATAGAAGGGCTTTAACTCTGGTGTTAAAAATATATTCATGGGCCAACCACCACTACCCGTTAGGGCATGGGTGAAATTCATGTAAATTTGATCCAAATCTGGCCGTTCCTCTCGATCTACTTTGATGCAAACAAAGTGATCATTAAAGCTTGGGGCAAATTCTTCATTTTCAAAGGTTTCGCGCTCCATTACATGGCACCAGTGACAGGTGGAGTAACCAATGGATAAAAAAATCGGTCGATCTTCTTCGCGAGCCTTATTGAAAGCTTCTTCGCCCCATGGATACCAGTTCACTGGGTTATGAGCATGTTGCTGTAAGTAGGGCGAGGATTCGTGAATTAAATGGTTGGTGTATTTTTCTGCTTTTGTTTCCATAGCTACCTCCTGGTGGCTTTGCTATTTTCCGTTGTTTTCGCTTGATAAAACACCGTTCAATAAACATTATTGTTGACTCTAATAACCCCATGCTTTTATGCGTAAAGGTTAATTCTTGGGCACTTTCTATTCCACTTTCTATTCCACTTTCTATTCCACTTTCTATATTCCATTTTACTCGAAAACTTTTAAAGAATGGGAAAGGATACAGTTTATTCAAAGACAGCAGTCGCTGGGCAGAGT
>JAAZGI010000066.1 GCA_012511315.1 Clostridium sp. | reverse complement strand
TATCTTCTCCTTGTCAAACTCAACCCATCGAAATTCATGACTTCATTTAGGTCCTCTAGGTTTTCTTTTATATTTAAAAAGGTATAATTTTCATCAGTATTTCAATAACTTTCAATTCTTGTCACGTCTTCCATCCTAACATATTGATGCGTCATCTGAAAAAAACTCAGTTGAACTTTTCTAGGCTCAAAAAATCCTACCACAAGAAATTTTTGTTTCAGATAGCCCAGTACGTTGGCTCGATACAATTAATCATGATAAATCCAGTTTATAAAAGATAAGCCTAAAACAATAAAAAATTTCAGGCTTATCTTTACGATCGTTATATTTGGTTTGTTTACTAATTTTCCAAAAACAATACACCTAGGATTGAAAACTTACATAATCTTTGAAAGCGTGTTTACAACTGAAAATATAATGATGGATGCAAGATTAGCCGTGCTATTATCAAAGTCGAATCGAGGAGAAACTTCTGCAATGTCAAAGCTAATGGTTTTGCCATATCTTAAAATATAGTTTAAAAAGATTAACACTCGATCTGGATTAAGTCCTAAGGGTTGAGGTGCACTAACCCCTGGGGCAAAGGCAGATGAAAACACATCAGAACATACTGTAACGTATATATGCTCCTGTTTTTTTATAAAATCATCTAACTTTTCAATCATTTGAGAATAGTCAATGGTATTGAGATCCTTAGCCAAGATATACTCAACGCCTAATTTATCAGCGGTATCAAATAACTTTACTGTATTACCATGTTCTTGGATTCCGAGACAGAAGTAAGAAAAATTAGTATTGTTCGCCTCTGTCAGGTCTGATATCTGGCTAAACATGGTTCCAGATGTTCCACCCTTTGGATAAGGTCTTATATCAAAGTGGGCATCAAAATTAATAATCCCGATATTATTAATCTCATTTTTGCTCTTCAAGTGATTAAATATTCCTTTATAATGTCCAAAGGCAATTTCATGACCACCGCCCAGTAAAATTGGAAATAGGTTTAAATTCAAAAGTCTTTTAACAGCCTCCGCCAAGCTTTCCTGTCCTTCTTCTAAGCTGCAATGTTCGCATGAAATGTTACCGGCATCAAAAAGTGCAACTTCTTTCGAGAATTGGCAAGGAAGATTTGCTAATTCTGCTCGAATACTGCTCGGTCCTTTTGAGGCTCCCGCCCTTCCCTTATTTAATTGAACACCTTTATCACATTTAAACCCTAGAAATGCTATTCCAAGTTTACCTTCAAAAGGTTTTAATTTTTCATCACTTAAATCAATGGTTTCAACCCATTGATGCCATCTAAAACTATCAAAGTCATCAGCACTATCAACCCGACCATCCCAGATTGATTCCTCAACTACACTATAGTTTTTATTAAACATAATATGCTCCTATCTCATCTACAATAAGTAACTATTCAACCATAGGGCGTTTCAAGTTATAACCCTTTGTTTTAATCTACTCTTATTATAGCAAATAATCCCGAGCTATTTTTCTCACATGGTTTCATGTTCTCATTAAAAGTTTTATCATACAATGATCGTACAATGATCGTAGCTCTTGTCGATTTAGATTCTAAACTTTCTGAAGGGTTTAAGCTCTAAAAAAACATTTTTCACTTGGAGATTGTTTTATCCCTTGAGAAAAATTTCATAAAATAAGTAAAAAGAACAGAAAGCAAATATGCTTCTGTCCTTTTACACCAAATTACTAAAATCAATTGAGTTTAAAATTGTTCATTTAACGAATTTTAGTCGTTCGATGATTTATTTTTGAATTTCAACTAAAATCTACCACCCCATCTAATTTCCCAAGATTTTCTTGGCTAAACTGATGGGAAATAATAATGACTGTTCTGTCTTTAATCTTTAAAATTAGAGATTCGATTGCCTTTGCGTTTTCCTCATCTAAATTTGCTAAGGGTTCATCCAGTATTAATACTGGAGTTTCTCTGAGTAAAGATCTTGCTAGAGTTATTCGTCTTTTCTCTCCACCAGAAAAGTTAGTTCCTTTTTCATCAACCAATCCATTTAACTTTTCAGAACTCCCGTAATTAGCTAAGCCAACATCTCTCAACGTAGCAATTAATCGTTCATCTGATATGTCCTGATACATTGTAATGTTATGTCTTAGGGTATCTTGGAACAATATGGAGTCCTGTCTCATTACCGTAATCAATTCATTCAGGTTCTTTATTTCACTGACATTTACCTGGTTGATTTTTACAGAGCCTTCATCCGGCTTAAAGTAATCAAGTAAAAGATTCATACTTGTTGTTTTCCCAGAACCACTAGGTCCTTTCAACAAGTATCGCTTATTATCTGAAAACTGTAGATTCAAATTGTTTAAAATCGGCTCTTCTTCACCATAACTAAAAGTAATCCCATCCAATTCAATGTCGCTAAAGTCTCGTTTATCAATGTCAATTGAACCTTGTGTCATAGGTTTTTCATGGATTGATTCCAGTATTGATTTATTGACAGGTCTTACAGATATTAAATCTTGTATAAAATAAGAAAGAGATATTATAGGGTATGATAATTGATCAATCATACCTACAGCAACAAAGAAATTCCCAGCTGTAAAGTCTCCCACCAATACTAAATAGGCTGCAAACACTAGAATAATAAAATGCGAGAAGTAGGAAAGAAAAGCGGAGATTGTTCTGGTTAAGTAGCCCATCTCTTTTTTTCGCAGATTCTTCTCCATGGTCAAGTCATTTGATATTTTAAACTTCTCTTTAATAATATGTTCCACCAAGAAGTTTTTAATGACTTCAAAACCGCTTAACCAGTCTGACACTTTATTTATATGGTTTTCAAATTGATGAACGAATTTTTCCTGGGCTCTTTCCAGCTTTTTTTCAACAAGCTTTGGAATGTATAAAGGGGTAGTTAGCAAAATTAAGGTGACAATCGCCAATCTAAAATCCAAAATAAATAAAAATATACTGACTGTGACTATCTTTATTAAAATCTCTGCCAGTAGTGGGATGATTGAAAAATATTGATTCTCAATTAGTTCCATTTGATTGGTAAATCTAGCGATATACTCTCCGTGTTTTTTCTTTAAAAATTCAGGGTATGCTTTAGACAACAGGCTTGCAAAGTAATCAAAGCGAACTCCTTTTATCGAGTTAACGATAAACCTTCCTTTGCTCAAATCATATAGATAATAAAATCCTATTTCTAAAATAATGAATAAACCTAACAGCAAACCATATTTTAGTGTGTTATCCCTGTTGTTTGTAAGAGCATAATCTAGTACATCACCTTTCAAAAATTGCACTCTCACAGCAACGATCGATGCTATGGTTGAGAACAAAAAAGCCAAAACCAAAGGTTTCCAGTTTCTTTTAATATATGTTATCATTTTTTGATCCTCCTATTTGTTATTGTTTTTAATAACAACAGAAGGTTAATATTTCCTTCTATTGTTTTAGAAGGATTTTCTTAATCGAACCACAGCTCTCACCTCTTTTTATTTTATTATACTTGACTGGTTTTTAAGTTAGTAAAATTGTTTTCCTCAATATTATCGAATTTACCACGGGTACTACAATTAAGAAATCAATCGATAAAACACAGGAGACTCACTCCTATAGAGCTCTACTATTTGGTAGGGTGCACTTCTAAAGAATACTTATAAGCCGGTTCCCTAGGCTTATCATAAAAGTCATCTTTGCTGGTTATTTTATATCCGAAATTTTCAAATACCTTTTGCATTTTAAAATTTGACGCCCTAGTTTCGCCTTTAAATAGAAACATATTTTCTTTCATCATCTCATCAATAGCATGTTGCATCAACTTATGAGCATAACCTTTATTTCGATGCTCTGAGTGGGTCCCAATTGTCATGATTTTGATGTAATCTTTCTCATCTTTCCAATTATAAATCGCAAGATGAGCTTTTATAATATCATTTTCTTTAATAGCATAGACCATGGTTCTCGTATCTTCTAGCAGTTCCATCCAAACTTCCTGTTTGATATCATCCTCGGGAAAACAGTTTTTCTCCGCATCAAGAAAAACTTCTAAATCCTTTAATCCCAGCTCTTCGATATGTTCCATTCTGTTTTCTCCAATCTCTTTCTCCAGTCTAGCCACTAACGTTTAAACACAGTAATTGTGGTGTCGAAAATTAACGATTTTCTTGTTACTCCTCGTATTTTACAATTCCTGCTGTCAATAATACTGCTGACAATACAAAAATATATAAACCAGATGAGGCTACATTTACAGATTCACCCATAAATTCTACGTTTTTACTGATTAAGAATGCCACTCCAGCTATAATCGCGAGAATTCCAGAAACAATACCGATTGCTTTATTGATCGGCTTTGTCTTAAACAATTGTACCATGGGGTAAATATATAGGACTAAGATTAAATAACCTTGCTGTTGGAATCCCGATGCTGAGACAATCCCTACATCCACCCATTTCATAAACAAAGACAATATGCCTACCACTGTAGCAATAAAGATCATCTTGCCCCCTATGTTCCATCCGTCAAAAGTTTTTTTCACAATGATCCCCTTTCTGTTCGTGTTACACAACATTATCTCCTATTCACCGCAAGCCTGTGAGTAAATGATCTCACTTCTATCCTCAAGCTTTGTTTTGTTATATAGCTAATGTTATGTATTTATATTAAGTATACAGTAGAGTCAATCCTTAAGTATACTCACTTAAATAACATTTCCAGTTTTCATTGCCTGAGCTTCAATCTCTTCTCAAGGGCACAGGAAGTTAGAGCTAGCAAAACAATTACTATCATTAGTTTCATTAATCGTTTTATTTCATTTACAGATTAAATCCCCATATTTTTCAATTGATTCGATCACTCAGTTTTTGTTATGGTTTCACTAGCTTAAGCCATGCATTAATCCTAACTTCTACGATTAATTGACATAAAAAGCACTTGCATTCCAAACTGCTCTCAGTGAGGGGTTCAAGTGCTTTTAGTTTGTCATTAATCGTTGATTTAAAAAGCTTTAAACTGCTTTTTGAAGTTTCCAATGATACTAAAATAAGTAATGATTTAACAGGATGTTTTTAGGCTAAGAATGCTTCGGGTCACTTTCCGCTTTAAACCATACACATTTTAAACTCTATCCATTAAGTATTCTCACTTTTTAATGCATCGATGGGGTTGTCTTGTCTTATTTTATTCATACCGTAGGCACTGGTAGAAAACACCACGATAAATACGCTTCCTATGGCAATGATAAGGGAATACCAGGGTATAAAGAATTCAAAATCAATTCCATTACTCATGGCTAAGTAAATCAGGTAAGTTACGCCGATAGCTACTGGCAGGCCGTAAAGCAGTCCCTTGAGCCCGTAGAGTACGCTCTCATAGGTCATCATCTTTTTAAAACCTTTGGGTGTCATACCAACGGTCTTTAGCATGGCAAATTCTCGTTTTCTTAAGTGGATGTTAGTCGATATGGTATTAAACACATTGGCAGCGGCTATTAGGGAAATAAGTATAATAAAACCAAAAGAGAAGATATTAATTACATTAATTAAAGCTCTATTTCGTTCTACCACGGAAGCAATGTTAAATAAATTTGATTGAGATAAATTGCTATCAGTTAACTGATCTACCATCTTTTTAAATACTGCTTGATGATT
>JAAZGI010000429.1 GCA_012511315.1 Clostridium sp. | reverse complement strand
AAGGTTTTCACCTTTAAAATCACCTGATCCCAGTCGACTGGCTAAACCTTGTAGTCTACCGATTGGCTCAGCTAAGCGCCTTGATAAATAGCGCACAAGAAAGAAGGTTAAGATTAAAACCGGTCCCATAATCAATGCTAAAATCCATAAAGCATTGTTGATGAACCCATCGTAAACTTCTCCACCTATGAAGGCCAAGACGTACTCTGTACGATTTGCATCAACAGCGAAAGGAACGCTTTGTAAGTAGTATGAGTTTCCTTGAATCTGAGCCTCTTGAATTGCTTGATTGTTTAAATCAAAGGTTTTTTTACTAACATATTCATAAACACGCATACTTTCCTCATAGCTACTACGATCTAGACTCATAAAATAACCATCAAGGGAAGAACCCGTATGGGGTGTGGTAACGGTTGGTTGTGTGCCTTGTGGGACGGTCAATCTACCTCCCATTCCTCCCATTCCTCCCATTCCTTTGTGTGGGCCATCTAGTAGATTTACTCCAGGCTCTGATGCATCCATTAAGTTTAAGGTTAATTGGTAGTCCTCATCAAGAAAAAGCACTTTCACACTGGAATCTACAGTATCGCGCTGGAACATCATATGAAACATTGAACGGCGATTAGGCCCCTTTGGAATCTCAGGACTGTTTGCAAAACCAATCACCATTTCTTTTGCCGTTTCCAGCTCTCGATTTAAAGTGGATTTTACATGGTTGCGAACAGCAAAATTAAAGCCCACCGCTACCAATAAAAAAACTAAGATGATGGTGCTATAAAAATAAATTAAGATTGTCTTCCCAATTTTTCGCTTAGTCATGATCTTGTCTTTTGTTTAATCGAAAACCAAAACCCCAAACCGTTTCAACAATCACCTCAGAGTCTGCAATTTTTTTTCGAAGTCGCTTTAAGGTGTCATCCGTTACTCTAGTTTCTACAGCTGTGGTATAGCCCCAAACCTTATCCAGTAATTCTTCTCTCGAGATTGCTCGATCTTGATTTTTCACCAAATACTTTAATAGTGCATATTCATTTGGGGCTAAGTCAACACTTTCGCCAGCCACCTTTACCATTTTCTGATCGGGATGAATCATGATATCCCCGTAACTTAGTTCCGTGGAAAGACTTGGTCCTTTATCCAGCTCAATGCGCCGAAAAATTGCTCTCACTTTCATGGTGAGGGTCATTGGTGAAAAAGGTTTCGTGATATAATCATCCGAACCCAGTTGAATCCCTAAAACAAAATCAGTGTCCGTGTCCCTTGCAGTCACCATAATAATCGGCACTGGGCTGATTCTTCTGATATCTTCGCAGATCATAAAACCATCTCGCCCTGGCATCATAACATCTAAAATAACCAAATGAGATTCTTGTTCTTTAAAGCGAGCCAATAGTTTATCACCATTTTCAAATGCCTCTACCTCATAGCCTTCTTTCACTAAGAAGCCTTGGATGAGTTTCCGAATGTTCGGATCATCATCGGCAATATAAATTTTTTTAGCCATTTGCTCCTCCTTTTTCGTTTTTACCAGTAATTTTTATATTGTTAATGATTTGCAAAGAGTTTGCTTGTCTCATAAATAAAAGAGAATTAACGACAACTCTTGGTTTTTTTCTCAATAAACCCAGTTTCTCATTCCCTTGGTCCAATTCCTCTCTTTGTCGTTCTCTCTCTTTCAAGTAGTGCTGATTGTCAATAGTTCGCACATATACTACTATCATACGCTGTTAATCTTAAAAAGAATTAATAAAAAAGCCGTGCAATCGTGGCAATTCAGTGGCAATTCAGTGGTCTCATCCCCTTAATTCGAATAATAAAAAGGCTTATCCAACTGGATAAGCCTCAGACTGTAGACATACGAGGTATTCCAACTTGGAGTACCTCGTAAATTTTTTTGAGCAAATATTCAAAATCAGCTTTGGATTCGGTTTTATGGGTGCGATTTAGGATCACCTGATCCCATTTTTTT
>JAAZGI010000065.1 GCA_012511315.1 Clostridium sp. | reverse complement strand
TCATCTTTTGATTTTTCCGTTGGATGGAACAGTCACGTTCTCCTAAGTGGATAATATGACCAAAGTGATCCGCTAGATTTTGAATTTCAATGTGCCTTGGGTTGATAATGTACTTTTCTACATAGACTTGATCATCGCCTAAGGAAGCTTTGGATTCTGATTTACAGTTCATGTATTCGCTTTTTAAATCTTCCTCTTTGTGCACAATCCGCATACCTCGGCCACCTCCGCCAGAGGATGCCTTAATAATGATGGGAAAACCAATCTCTCCGCAAATCTGCTTTAATTCATCCACGTCACAAACGTTAGTGGCTGAGCCTGGCACCACGGGAATATCATGGGCCATCATGAGCTCTCTGGCCTTTGATTTATTGCCTAATAAGGCCACCGCTGCATCGCTGGGGCCGATAAACCTTAAACCCGATCGATTCACCAAATCAATAAATTCAGCGTTCTCTGATAAAAACCCATACCCTGGATGAATGGCCTCAGCCTCCGTCAATAAAGCGGCATTAATAATCGCTGCCATATTTAAGTAGCTTTCACTGGGTTTCCCTGGACCAATGCAGATGGATGTGGTTGCCAGCTGAACATGAAGAGCCTCTCGATCTTCTGTGGAATAAACGGCTACCGTCTCAATATCCATTTGATGACAAGCTCGAATGATTCGAAGAGCAATTTCCCCACGATTCGCAATTAAGATCCGCTTAAACATCTTCCTTAATCTCCATAATGGCATCATCGTATTGAACCAAGTCTTGGTTCTTAAAATGAATCTTTTGAACCACACCAGCTACTGGTGCCTTAATTTCATTGATCATTTTCATGGCCTCAATAATGCACAGGGTCTGCCCTTTCTTGACCCGATCGCCTACTGCGACAAAGGGATCCGATTCTGGCGACGGCGCTTCATAATAAATTCCCACCAAAGGAGACTTTACAAGAAAGCCTTCTTCCTCCTCTGGCAGGACTTCATTTGCTTGGCCATTTGGTTTTAATTCATTGACATCCTCAGAGCCAAGAAATTCTTGGCTCAAATCCGATCTAGTTCCAGAGCTTACAACCGGGGCTTGTTTTTCCAGTTTCAAGAAAAACTCCCCCTCTTTGACGGTTAACTTAGTTAACCGCCGCTCTGCAAATAAATCCATTATTTCAAGTATTTCTTTTGTATCCATTAGGCCTGCTCTATATATTCAACAATCGCTCCTACTGTAGTCAGCTTTTCAAAGTCTTCATCCGCTACAGTAATACCAAACTCATCTTCAAGAGCCAAAGATAACTCTACGATATCCAAAGAGTCAGCTCCTAAGTCATCCATCAAATTACTTTCCAGATTGATATCTTCCTCTGCACAAGCTAAGTTCTCCAATAAAATCTTTTTTACTTTGTTAAATGTATCCATAATTTTCCCCTTTTCATTTTGTTTTAGTTTTTTACTTTAGTGAGTTTATTCGTTTTAATTAAAACCAAACCACATTTTTTTTCGATTTTTGATTCTTGATTTTAATTTCTTGTATCTGATTTTCTCAGAACTATTCCTAAGACCAATCGGATACTTAAATTTATTTACTTAAATTATTTTAACTAAATAAATTTAAGCTTATTGTATGGTTCATTTTTATTCTTGTCAAGTTTTTTTCAAGAACCAAACTCCATAGTTTCCTCCAACCAAATTACACCCCACTCCCTAAAAGCCCGAACTCACTAGCATCACCTCAGTGTTTTTTCCCAAAAGACACGTATAAATTTCCTCCGATTATTTTTAAGAAAGTTCGCTTTTCAGATCCTAATGGCCTACTGAATGAATCCTGATTTACCATTAATCGAGGCTATTTAAGTGCAACAAAATGGGTTTGGAATTCACCATTAATTTTTCTGCTTGCTTTTCTGCTCGCCTTTTTCGCTCGTTTTTTCTGCTTGCTTTTACGCTCAATTCTTTCCTGATCTTTCACTCATCTCATTACTCATTTTTCTACTTTTTCTGACTTTTTCTACTTTTTCTACTTTTGTTTAAAGAAAAAATCACACTCCAAAAGATAAACTTTTAAAGTGTGATTTTTTAATTCTTATATGGAAAGGACTCGATTAAGAATCCTTATTCATTTCTTTGATTCTATCGCGAGCTGCGTTCATTTCTGTCGCTAGTTCACGGAAGGTACCGTAATCTCTTAATTTGTTAAGGCTTTCGGTATATTCCATACTTCCGTCCTTGTAAGCTTCTTCGACTTTTTCAATTCGATCGAGGAGCTCTGTTCTGATTGCTTCCATGTGCTCTGGATTATCATAAATCTTTTCGCCATATAGGGCTACAGCATCACGGATTTTGGTGTTTTCTAGGTAATCAATGTACTCTGCAACTACTGGATCCATGTCGTTATCCATAGTTTGGGTTCCTTCAACAGCTTGAGTTCCTTCAGTCGCTTGAGTTCCTTCAGCTTTCGTTGTTTCACTTCCTTGAGTGGATTCAACCTGACCATTTGTTCCTGCATTTGAATCATTTGCTTTTGGCATAAATTTCATTGCTACAAACACGATGACTGCAATAGCTACAATTGCTATTACTACCTTCATCACTGTATTGTTATTTTTCTCTGGTCCCTGGTTAACTGAGTTGTTCTTGTTTTCTGCCATTTTTTTCTCCTTTTGACTTCGTCTGTTTAATTTTTTCTGTACCGTGCATCCTTAAATCTGTTCTGTTTTTATCAGGTTAAAAATAAAAACTCACTAAGAATACTATGTATGTTCTATAAAATAACTAATTTCGACGGTTTCTGTGTCATTTCCTCTTTTAACCTGTTGTAAATATTGCCATCGACCTTGAGCATTATAACCTACTCTCTCCAACTTTTCC
>JAAZGI010000428.1 GCA_012511315.1 Clostridium sp. | reverse complement strand
TCATCAGTCCATTGATCATAATAAAAAGCAGGATCGAAGATAGGTTTAAAGCCCAAAACTTTACAGATTTCATGGCTTCCGCCAGTGTAACACCAAAGTTTTCTTTAGCAGCAAAGCTTTCAGCGCTCTCTTTTGAGACACCCACCGGTTGAAGCCCCTTTTCCCTTGGATAAAGCTTGATTATAAAGAATATGCTCGGAATAATGATGACACCCATGGATAGGGCTAATATTTGATAGGCAACACGCCAGCCATAAGCTTCAATCCAGATCCCGGTTAAAGAGCTAAAGATCATTCCGCCAACACCACTGCCCATAAAGGCAATGCCTAGGGCCGTTCCCTTTTTTTCGTCAAACCAATTACTAATGATAATGGATAAGGGGATAATGGCAATCAAAGTAATGGAAATGCTTGAAATAAAGGTGATCAAATAAAAGGACCACAGACTTACCGCAAAAGAAAACATAAAAAATGAAACTACCAAAACAATCGAGGCGGCTTTCATCACCCCTTTAATATCAAATCGCTTAAAGATTTTCCCTGCAAATAGGGAGACACCCATTTGACAGGCAGCCCGGATGGTCATGGTGGCGTTAATCTGTGAGCGTGAGAATCCTAGCTCATCACTAATGGGATCAATAAATAGGCTGGAACAATTATATACGATTCCCCAGGCAGCAGCCATAATGAGAAAAACGGCACCTACGATCACCCAACCATAATGCATTTCTTTAAAGTTTATCCGTTTCATGAGCTACTCCTTGACTGGGAAGGTAATGCTCCCCTTATTTCTTTACCATACGAACTTTAGTTTTATCTTCTGCAAATTTAATGCTCTTTACTTCGCTAATTTGATGGTGGCTAAGCTGAGCATTCAGGTGTTTACCTCTACATTTCTGATTTACTTCAAGTCATCTGCCAGTATAAGTTTTAAGGCAGATGATGTCTTAGCCATTTCTGAAATTCTAAGAGTTTCCTCTACTGTATGGACTTGATCCATGCCAACACTTATAATGGCGCAGTGGTAGCCATAGCCTGATAGGACATTCCCATCACTTCCCCCACCTATTTCAATGGGATTGGGTGTAACTCCAACTTTTTCAAAGGCTCTAATACAAGTTTTAAACAGTGGATCTTGCTTAGAAAGTTCAAAAGCCGGAAAATCTAATTCAATCTTTGATTCATAGCTTGCTCCATGGGTACGACAAGCTTCTTCACAACAACTTATCATATGAGCTGTTTCTTTTTCTAGGGTCTCCATGGAGTGGGATCTTATTTCAGCTAAGATGGTTACCTGGTCCGGCACAACGTTTGTTGCCCATCCACCAGTAATCTTCCCAATATTTACTGTGGTTTCGCGATCCACTCGCCCATTATGCATCTTAGTGATGGCATCAGCTGCCAGATTAATCCCATTAATTCCCTTTTCCGGCTCAATACCAGCATGAGCTTTTTTACCCTTAAACGCTATTTCAATACGATTCAAGGCCGGTGCTTTGTAAGCTATAATCCCAGATGGACCGGTGGCATCGATAATGATGATGTTTTTTACTGGAAGAAGATCAGGATTTAGGTTTTTAGCGCCTAAAAGCCCTTGTTCCTCACAAACAGTAAATAAAAGATAAAGATCCCCCAAATCGGCGGCTTCTTCTAACGCTGTCTCCACGGCTTCCAAAATTGCAGCAATGCCAGCCTTATCATCACCCCCTAAGGTGGTGGTTCCATCGGTACGAATTAAGTCTCCTTCAATAATGGGCTTGATATTATGGCAAGGCGGGATCTGATCCATATGAGCAGCAAAACAGATGGGTTCTTTCATCTTATTACCAGCTTTAAAAGCTATTATGTTACCACAATTACCACCAATTTTTTCTCCGCTATCGTCCATCACGACAGCAAAGCCTCTTTTCTTTAAATGCTCCGTCAGCCACTTAGCCATTGGTAGTTCCTTAAATGAAGG
>JAAZGI010000427.1 GCA_012511315.1 Clostridium sp. | reverse complement strand
GTATAGATGAATAATTAAAGTTTAGAAAGAAAATTATCTCAATTAAAGTTTAAAAACTGTAATCTTGTAAAGGTTTTAATAAGAAAATAATATATAATCCAATTAGGAAGAAAAGAAACCTAGGGAGTGAAAAGTTACTTTCTCTTAGAGGGAGATAAATTTTTAGGACATTTTTTTGTGACAGGGAGAATTTCATGAAGATATTATTGATTCGACACGGTCTTGCCGAACCACGAGATTTAAATAAGCTGGATCACGACAGGCAATTAACGGACATAGGACGTCAACAGCTTGCTGAGCAAGCTCATTACTTAGTTAGTTTCCTCGAAAATAAAACCGTACAACTTATTTCTTCGCCTCTCGTTAGAGCCCAGCAGACAGCAGCGATATTCACACTAAATGGTCTCAATCAATTTATAATAAAAAATTTTGCAGCAACGGGTAATTTAAACGAATTACAAGCAGAAATAAAGAAAAGAACTGCTGAGGTAATAGTTGTAGTAGGACATTCTCCTCACTTGGAGGAGTGGGCTTTTCACCTTACCGGTGAACGACTAAAAGTTAAAAAAGGTGCTGCGATAGCTATTGAAATCCTAGATTTTCAAGAGATTTCAGGGAGGGTTTTATGGAATTATCCTTTAAAACAATACGATCAATTGATGAAGTTTACTGAGGATCAAGATTTAAAACTGCAGTTTAAGCAAGAAATTGAAGAAATAGTAAGCAGCTACATATCAATGATTAAAGAACAGAGGAAAAATTTTCTGGATAATCCAGAACAACCTGAGACGATTCATAAATTAAGGGTGAAAATTCGTCAATTTCGCTCATTTGTTTCGTTTTTACAACCGCTAATGAGTCAAGGGGATCAGAAGAAAACACAGAAGATGCTGAGGGGAATGGCCCGAAATTGTGCCTATCTGCGAGAGTTAGATGTTGTAATAGAAACCTGACAGGGGTATGAGCATGAATTTGAGAAACATGACTTAACAGGACAAAAATTTTTAAAAGTTTTAAAATCGGAGCGTCAGTTAGAGGCAAAACGTTTGGTAGAGGTGCTGGAAGAGGCCGAATTTTTAAAAAACTCAAAATGGGTGCAGGGAAATTTGAAAAAAGCAATCAAGATAAAAAATGAGACTTATAAAACTTTGAATGACATGGTACAAAATGTGCTTAAAAAATGGCATGTTGAAATGAAGAATCAATATGATGCGATTTCAAGTCATGACCCAAAAGCTATTCATGCTTTGCGTATACGTGCTAAAAAAATTCGATACTTGGTTGATATCTTTGAGCTAGAAGATGATAGAGAGCAAAATAAGATACATGAAAAGAGTAAAGATTGGCAAGATGTTCTTGGCGACATGACTGATGCAAATCGCAACCCCCATGTGGTAGTAAAGTTGGCAGAAAATTACCCAAACGGATCAAATACCAAAGAAATTGATTTATTTGTAGACCTAGAAAATCGTCGAGCTGAGTATTTGTATGAGAGTTTTTTCGTAAAACACAAATAAAACCAATATTAAATCGAAAAATAAATTGAAGATTTAATGAGTTTTAGAATTATTATTAGCCATACGAGAATAAGCTGGCAACGGTGAAAGTATCATGCGCCTTAACTACTTAGTTCAAGATAAACCAAGCTACTTAGGCCAAGACGAGCTTACTCTATAGCTTAGGAACAGGCTAGACTATTACTTATTTTAAAATGATGGATAGCAGTGAATCACTTTTTTATTCTCGATCTTCGAGTTGTCCATCGAGATAAAAAGGCCCTTAAGGAGGACTATTGTGTTGAATAGTCCTCTTTAAGGGCAATATTAATTAGTGATTTCTGCCTAAATACTACGATGAGCAGGTTTAGGCTCTTTGTTAAATTTTGGTGCAACAATGAAACGCTGCAAGAATCCACTTTGGCGAAGAATGGTGAAAACAGGAACAGCAATTAGAGTGGTAATGATTATTTCGGAGACTCCAACATAAATCCAAGTTTCTAAAAAAGGCGTATTTAAAACCAAATTCAACTCAAATGCAATAATAAAGGACAAGATTGCTGGCCAAAATGAGGCGAGTACTAGGTTTTTAGACTTCCAAATTAAGATTAAAGCCAAAGCTGTGTGAAGAGTACCAAAGAATACATCATACAAACCGAAGGGAGAAAATAGGTTACTAATAAAGCATCCCACTGACACAGCGACTATATAGATAGGATTGAAGAACGCAAGCAAGTTTAAGATTTCAGCAACACGAAATTGCACAGGCCCATAGCTAATGGGAGCAATTCCTAAAGTAAGAACGACATAGATAGCAGCAACTAAAGCGCTACGAGTAAGGTTTTGAACGTGATTATGATTCATATAAAACTCCTTTTAGTCTCTCTACCCTCAACGCAAAAAAAGATGGTTCAACAACCATCCCAAGGCGCTAATGAAAAATTAAAAGCGTGAATAAAATTTCGCTCTTAATACTTCACTGAAAGACTCCTGATTTTTTAAGTGGGTGCCGAGGGAACACTATTCCGAAGAATGGATTTATAATAGCAGATAGATAAAGGGAATTCAAGGCTGACCTTTAATTAAGGAGAATAGAAGCCAGAGAGCTATTAACCAAGAACTATGATTACTATATATAAGAAGTGATTGAGATTCTGTGTCTCTTTGTATACTATCTGTTCTGAGCTTCTTGAAACCTGAGAAAAAGCTAAGATTATTCGTGCTATACTACTAAAATATGAGAATATCTGAAACTGATAGTGGCTATAATAGGTTTTTGAGTTAGCTCTACTATCAGCTCTCCCAATAAATGGGAATTAATGAAAAGAGGATGAAATATCATGACGGGGATAAGTGCGAAAGAACCAGAACAAATTACTAAAAAAGAGAGTAGACAAAAGGTTATGCAAATTGCATGGCCTGTTTTATTGGAGCTTTTACTAGGCTCTCTCTTTGGCATGGTGGATATGATGATGCTGGGGAACATTAAACCCACATCATTATCAGCTGCTTCAATTGCATCGGTTGGGATAGCCAATCAACCTTTATTTATTGGACTATCACTGGTACAAAGCTTTAATGTCGGGGGAACCGCTATCATTGCTAGATACTATGGGATGGGAAGGTTAAAGCGTTTAGGTAACGTCTTTAAACATGTGCTTTTGTTAAGTATCATAATAATTATTGTGCCATTATTTATATTAACCATGACTCAAGCTGAAGGGATTATGCGAATCTTGGGAGCTGGTGAAGATGTAGTTGCTACGGGGAACACATATTTTAGAATTGTCCACGTCGGGTTCATCTTTCAAGCGCTGACCATGTGTGGCTCATCGGCGCTGCGAGGTGTTGGCGAAACAAAGGCGCCGATGAAAATTAATCTGTTGACCAATGGCCTGAATGTTCTGGGGAATGCAACTTTAATTTACGGACTGTTCGGCTTCCCGGCATTAGGTTTAGTTGGTGCTGGAATTTCAACGGCCCTATCACAAGTTATGGCCTTTATTTTGATATTCATTCACTTCATTCGTGGAAAATCAAAGGTGTCTATTAAAGAAAAATTCGCCTTTGAAATGAAGACAGTCAAAAACTTAATACGTATTGGTCTTCCGGCATCCTTAGAACAGCTAGCCCTTCGGTTAGGAATATTTTTCTTTGTCCGTATTGTCGCCTCCTTAGGCACCGTAGTTTATGCAGCTCATCAAATTGCATTATCAATTTTAAGTCTTTCCTTTAATCCAGGACAAGCTTTTGGTATTGCGGCCTCAACTTTAGTGGGACGTTCTTTGGGAGAAAAAAAGCCAGAGCATGCAGAGATGTACTCTAAAAGTGCACGGCAAATGGGTTCAATTATTTCAACTTTTGTAGCAATTATGTTTTTCTTCTTCGGGCGCCAAATCGTTGGACTTTACACCAATGATGTGCAAATCATAGAAAATGCCTCAGTTGCCCTTAAGATTATAGCCCTAGTGCAGCCCTTCCAATCTTCACAGCTAATCTTATCAGGGGCCTTGAGAGGTGCTGGAGACACAGTTTGGCCTTTGATTGCTACAATTATTGGCGTTTTATTGATTCGAACTCAAGTGGCTCTATTTTTAGTAAATCAAATAGAAATTGGTTTGGCAGGGGCTTGGCTTGCAGTTCTAACTGACCAATTAATTCGATGGGCCCTCGTATTCTTCCGATTCCGAACTGGTAAGTGGAAAAAAGTTAGAATACGATAATAGCTTTTACAATTCCGAAAAATAGGTGCCCGAGGGTGCCTATTTTTTAGGTCTTGAGAAAGCATACAGACTACTATAAAATTAGCTGATAAAATCATCCCAGCAGGCTGTTTATGAGACTTAAAGATTTAAGTTTACAGAAATGGTATGACATTGAGCTTTTGCTGAGGAAAAGAAAATTTACTGATTCAAGCTTTCAATCAATGCTATAATCAAAATAGATTGAATGAAGTGGGGAGAGAATTTACATGGAAGCCAGAAAATTACTTGAATATTATTATAACTTCATACTTTTCCGTCCTGAATATCCGATGTTGAAAAAGACAGATCATTTGGTAACCGATGATCGGACTTACGTGCCTTATGAAAGCATCTTTGGGGGAGAGTCCATCAATGGATATAACCTTTATATTGGTCAGGCAGAAATCGAAGATCTTATTTGGTCAATGGGAGAAGAAGTCCCTGATGGGGGAGCAAAAGCTTATCTTTGCATGATCCGTACGGATAAGAGAGGTTATTATGTGAAAAATAGTTTCTTTATTTCTCCCGTTCTTTTTGCATTGGCAAAGATCTTAAAGGAGAAAAAACCAGGGACCCAACTCGATCTTACCTTGATTAACCGAGCAAATGATGAGATGGATGAATTCCTAGGAACTTTCGATCGAAAACTTGAGTATCGAGAACTAAAAGAAATATTTAGCTATGTGGCGAACAAATTAAATCTATCAGAGTTTTTACAAGGGTTTTCTACTTTAATTCAAGAAAGAGATATTTATGGTCATAGCATTCCTGACGGTCACTTGAGAGATTTAGAGGAGATTCTATCCTCAGATAAGGAGTGTCCCGGTATTGAAACTATGGCAAGAAACGTGAAAAACGTCTTGAAAAATGCCAGTCCCTTGGACGAAAATTATACCCCAGAACGAGTAAAAGAAATGATATCCCCAGAAAAGAATTCACTGGGAATGTGGCCGGGGCATGATAAAATCACTTTGCGTGAACAGTTAGTGATTAATCAAATTATCAATGGGCGGGATAAACCCTTCACCTATTTCCGGATGATTCATGATAAGGATCAGGCTTTACGGTTGCTTCCTGAGATTATTACGGCAAACCTCATTGAACGCGCCGCAGCAATGACACGTTATTCAAAGCCGGATGATGCCTTTACAGAAAAACCATTTAAAGATAATAAAGAGTTTGCTAGTGCCTATCACATGCCTGAAGAGCGACTTTTAAATAATGCACTAATAATGATGGGGAAAGATCAAGGATTTATCGATGATCTAGAACAGAATTTAGATCAGGTAATGACGGCTCTGGATCCAAACCCATACTTTTTGAATGGTCAAAAACCATATATGGTACAAAAATTCAGCAATAATCGAGATGTTATTAAGTTTATACGTGATGTATATAAAGGGAAGAAAGATAAGGGGCTGGCTGACCAGCTTGAAGGGGAAACCTATGATTGGGAAGAGGCACGCAAATCTTTCCGAGAAGTGTTAGATCGAGTTCTGATTAAACGTGAAGAAATTATGCAAGAGTATCGAACAACCTTTGGATACCAGGATCTCCTAGAAAAGGGTTCTGCCGCCTCAGTTCGAGTAGAAGAACTTAAGGCTAGAATAGAATCCTCGGAAGCTTCGCGAGAGTTTAAAGAAAAAGAAATGGAGAAGCTGACTGCTGTCTTAGAAGAACATGAACTAAGCATGCAAGAGCTTCAAAATGAGATGGGCTTTTTAAGGAAATATTTTCCTTTCTTTTTTCAAAATGATGAAAAAGTCATTCGATACCGCTCTATGGTAGAAGATCATAAAAAATATCTAGAGGAAATGGAAGAAGAAAAACGAGAGTTAAATATGATTCTAAGTGAATACCATAGTCTCAAGGATGAATTAGAACAAGAAGACAATAATTATAAAACGAGAAAAACTCAATTAGAGGATTCAGCCCAAGATATTGCTAGTTATAGAGTGAAATATGGCAAAGGGTTCACTGATGATGAAATCCTGCATCGCCTAGTTCGAGAAAACCTAAAGCAAGATAGTGGAGTATGGCTCAGCGAAGAGTACAATGATTTGAGAAAGGAATTGCTGGCAGAATCATTAAAGGTACATCGAGCTTTTCTATCAAATTCCAGAGCATTTAAAACGGATTTAATGCTATTTGTTCGTATGCTTGAAGGAAAAATCCAAGATCGAGATTTGGATCGAGTGTATATTGATTTAGTGAAAGTCTATAGTATGATAACCCCCGTCTTATTTATCGGGACAGATTATGCACCTTATTTCCTAGCGGTGGCAGAACCCCATGAATTTAAGTCGGTATTTATACCCGAGGCTGCACAATTGCCATTAGCTGAGTCCGCAGGAATATTGTGGCGATTTAAGCAGGTGACCTCCTTTAACTTGACTGGTGATCATTGGTCTTTCCCAGAAACGCCACAGGTCATTGCTAAAAATTTGTCAACCAGCATCCTTGGTGTGAAAGATCCCGAAATATTGGACCTTTCATTAGCAGATATCCTAAATATTCTGTAAAATTGCATTTATATCGGCGTTTTAGAAGGGAAAAGGGAATTATTGAAAATAACTTAACGATTTCTATAGAGGTGCGTTATAATAGAATACATAAGTACAAATCTTGGAGGGATTAATCTTGAAAAAATGGAAATGTGAAATCTGTGGTTACGTAGCTGAGGGAGAAATGGCTCCTGAAGTATGTGAAGTTTGTGGCGCTGGAGCTGAAGTCTTTGTAGAAACAGACGGAAGCCTTGATGGCGATAATAAGAATTGGCTATGCTTATTCTGTGGTTTTATCTATGAAGCTGAAACCATGCCAGAAATGTGCCCTGAATGTCATGCGAAAGGACACAACATTTTTGTTGAGTATGATGAAAACAAAGATCAGTTGGATGCAGCTGGAAATATGTTCCGCTGTAACTCATGCCGGTTGGTCACATTTGCTGACGAAAATCCTGGCGAATGCCCAGCTTGTGGTGCATCTGCCTTTATTTCAAAAGATGAATGGTTAAAGAAAAGAGGCTAATTGATATAGCCTAGTGAAACGATGGACTCAAATTAATGAGTCCATCGTTTCACTTTGTTATTAGAGTTAAATTCTCATGGGGGATTTAAAACGCAAACTCGACTCAAATAGGTGGAATTCATTTATTACTTTTTTTGTAAGGATGACCTGTAAACGTTCCATTAGTGGTAAACGGTTTCCGTGTTTTCAATACAAATTTGTAATTTTTGTTCGATAAATTGATAGAGATGTTTAAAAATGATATCATTAAACAGTGTTAAGTTATTAAAAAGATAAACAGCCCCTGTTAAAAGTTTATTAATTAAACTGCGGGGGAAGGGGGAAACATGAAGGAATTATTAACTGGTAATGAGGCCCTAGCTAGGGGCGCTTATGAAGCGGGAGTCCATTATGCATCAGCATATCCTGGAACACCTAGTACAGAAATTCTAGAAAATGTAGCGCTGTACAAGGATTCAATTGTTGCTGAATGGGCTAACAATGAAAAAGTAGCCTTGGAATCTGCCGCTGGTGCAGCTGTTGCAGGAGCTCGTGCTTTTGCATCAATGAAACATGTTGGTGTCAACGTAGCTGCAGATCCACTTTTTACATTAGCCTATACTGGTATTAACGGTGGTTTTGTTTTAATTACTGCCGATGAGCCTGGTCAGCACTCATCACAAAATGAGCAGGACAATCGTAATTATGCTAAGTTTGCCAAAATACCTTGCATTGAACCAAAAGACTCAGCTGAATGCAAAGATTACATGAAGCGGGCTTTTGATATTTCAGAAGAATATGATACACCTGTTCTTCTGCGCATAACCACAAGAGTATGTCACTCCAAAGGAATTGTCGAGTTAGAAGAGCGACAAGAAGTTGCCATTCGGGAATACAAAAAAGATGTGAAAAAATACATCACAGTTCCCGCTCATGCAAAGCAACTTCGGGCCAATGTGGAAGAACGAATTCATAATCTAAGAAAATTCTCCAACGAAACGGATATGAACCGAATTGAATGGAATGATAAGAAAATAGGCGTCATCGCTTCAGGTGGAGCAATCGATTATGCTCACGAAGTATTCGGTGACAGTGCATCTTATCTTATGATTGGTTTTTCCTATCCGCTACCAGACGAAAAAATTAAAGAGTTCTGCAGTCAGGTAGAAACGGTTTACGTTATTGAGGAAAATGATCCAATCATTGAAGAAGAAGCGCAGCGCTTGGGCTTTACCGTCCATGGTAATGACACCTTCCCACCCTTTGGTGAACTAACACCAGATGTGATTCGAGAAGCTCTCTACGGAAAAATGCTTGATTCAGTGGATGGAGAATCTGATAAAGTAGTTCCAAGACCTCCAACATTATGTGCAGGTTGTCCTCATAGAGGATTCTTTTATGAAGTTGGTAAGCTTAAAAACACTATGATCTCTGGTGATATCGGTTGTTATACCTTAGGCTTTGCTCCACCCTATAATGCTATGGATATTAACCTATGTATGGGAGCATCCATCTCAGTAGGTCATGGTGCTCAAACTGTCTTTAACATGGAACCAGATAATAAAATGCGAGTTGTGGCAGTCATGGGAGATTCTACCTTCTTCCATACCGGTGTAAACTCTTTAATTAACACCGCCTATAATGGTAGCAACACCATTAATATTATTTTAGATAACCGAATTACAGGTATGACGGGTCACCAAGAAAACCCCGGATCAGGCTATACACTTCAGGGCAAAGAGACAAAAGAGATTGATATTGAAG
>JAAZGI010000426.1 GCA_012511315.1 Clostridium sp. | reverse complement strand
GCAAAAACTATAAAAACCATAAAAAACATAAAAACATCAAAAATCAGAACAAATAATAAAAGCCGCCCTTCAGCTGAAGGGCGGCTTTTATTAAAGTGAATTAATTTAATTGTTCTTTCACGTCAAGTGGATTTAAACTACCAATCGGAGCACGGAAAAAGAAGTTTTTCTTATTTCCGCAATCCTCACAGACACAAGATGTAACGTTAGATGGCGTGCCATCTTCAATGTTAAAGCCTGATGATTCTGTAATATAGCTCCCGCCGCAAATGTTGCAGGGAGTGTTATTTATGATGATGAACTCACTTTCGATGTATTCCATAATTTCTTTTACGTTCATTGTGTTTACCTCCAATGGGGTTATGGTAAGATTCATTGCTTATCCTACCATTGTGAGTTACTAATTGCAACCAACAAAGGGTGAACCTTTTTAGGGAAGGCATCAAAGAAAAATGAGATGATGTTTAAACTAATGGCTCTATAAAGGCTAACAAAGAGCTCAAGCACTAGAATGCTAATTGAGGAATTAGAAATCAAAAGTGAGTTAAGAAACGGAAAAAAGAACAAATCTAGTTTTGCCTCACTAATAGTATTGAACATCATAAATAAAAAATAGGCACAGCAAATATCAATCGGTTTTGTTATAATGAAGTTATGAAATGAAAGGAGGTTGCTATTGTGTCAAAATTTATAAAAAATGAAAATACCTCCTGGGAAATAGTGAGCAATAAAGTGGCTGTTAAATCGGTGGACTTATCGGCCTTAAAATATAATGAAATAAGGATTACCAATGAAGTGAAAGATTTTTTCTTCCTAATTGACATGGAACGTCATGAGCGTCGAGAAATCAACTTACACTATAGGGGCATCCAATATCCCTGTGCTATTTATCTCGACTCCTATGAAAAAGGAAGGGGTAAACTACGTTGGGGAAGGCAGTTTAAAAGCGTCTTTTCCGATCTTGTGGCTGGGTATTTTTATGATGACGGTTATACAAGCAACTATCCACTACTTCGATTCGCCAAGCAAGACGACATGAATTATGAAATTAGTTTAATTTTTATTCGCGAAATTATAGAAAACACCATAGAAATTGATGAGAACTTGTTAACCCCAAACGATCGCTATCGAGAAATTGAAGAAAACTTTATGTGGCGTATTGAAACGATGAAACATCACGGAACGTATTGTTCGCTGTGTGGATTTGATTATATAGCTGTATTCGGCGATGCTGGAAAAGGTCGCACGCAGATTCATTTAAAAAACGACGAAATTAGGGAAGGCATGCAGCCTTCAGCAGAACATGATTTAAGGCCGGTATGTGCTAACTGCCATGACATCTTGCATTCGGGTGTGGATTATGAGGAACTCCAGGGAATCATTCGTCGGAATCGCGAAATGGGTAAATATCTTTAATCATAAAAAAACAGCTAAGGATCAGACTCATCTGGTCCTTTTTTAAAAGTTGCGAGAGAATTAACGGATGCTCTTTACATCAATATATTTTTAAAACATGATACAATCAGAGCAAAACAAAAATAGTGTTGTTTCGTTTGAGACGAAGGTTAAGCCAAGAGCAAGTAAACGGTAGAGGCGTCTTTT
>JAAZGI010000425.1 GCA_012511315.1 Clostridium sp. | reverse complement strand
TGACCATGAGGATAACCCTTATGAGGATGTGAATGGGCAGTTTGCGATGTGGAACATTGTGTTTCATTTGGGGGAAGTGGTGAGGGTTAATGGACAATTGAAAGTTGACAATTGACAACTACGGGTTAATAGAATAGCTTGTAGGGTCGATGGCTTGCCCTCGCTGCTATATCATCTAAAAAAATTGACAACTTACCCTGTGAAATAATACTTTGCATTAAAATATCTGATTTGTTTCACTGGGGATAAACTTGTCCATGGTTAAACACCTTTGTGATACTGAATGAAGTGTCCTGTTAAAGAGTGAAGAACAGTTTAACAGATTCCCACTACGTATCGGAATGACAATGACGAAAAGATTTTTTAAATCGTAGAACAGTGTGATAAGAAGGTGAGCTTGGGAGTAATTAAATTACCGAAATCTTGTAATCTTAAAATCCTACAAACCATAATATGAGACATTTGAAGAATAGCGGCGCTAGCAAAAAAACAGGACAAGATGGATATAATGTTTTTCATATTAGGAGTTTTAACAGCTATAGCTTTATGGTTTGGTATTTTCCTCGTTTTTATATGGACATCGAGTGTTACTACTATTCTTGAGAAAGTGCTATGGAGTTTGGCTGTAATATTTATACCTTATATATCTTTTTTCTTCTATTATTTGTATGTGTTTAGTAAAAAAGACAGAGAGTTATAAATTAGAAATCTTAAAAACGAGGAAGACCACTGTATGGCTACCGTATGCATTTGCAGAGTATTTCTCTCCTGGTGAGTTTTGGAAAACATCGGGCGGAAAGGAAATAAAGACATTGCCGGGCGATATAAAATACTATTTTAACTACTAACGCTGGGTGTAAATGGCCTGTGCTATAGATCTGTACTATAGAAAAGGCATAGGAGAGAAGACCAGCACCAGCTAGATCACACCAATTACAAATCGGCAAGAGCCGCAACTGCGTTACTTGACCCCTGTAGATGAGTCGACTTTGAATTAATTAATAACCTTATAAGATAACAAATCATGAAAATATTTAAACAGAAACAACTGCAAGAACCTTCGTTTTTTCAACGTCTATTTAAAATAACACCTTCGGAGAATGCTATGATAGCGGTGAACAATCTGCTGGCAAAGAACGAAGGAGACATAACTAAGGTGTCGCTCAACGACATTATAACCCTATCGGATAAATACAAAACAGATTTGAGGCGCAAGTTTAAAGAGGCTAGACTGGGTTTGTTTACAGATTATCTGCGCCATTGCTTAGCAGATAGTAAACTGACTGACAGCGAGATGAATGAGTTGACACACTTGAGAGATATATTGATGTTGAGCAGAGCTGATGTTGATGAGATTATTGGTGATGAGACCGTAAAGGTGTATGCCCGACATGTGAGGAGGGCGGTGAGCGATGGTGTGTTGCACGATTTTGAGAAAGACAACTTAGAGAAACTGAAAGCTCATTTGCGTATCCCTACCGATGTGGCAAAAGAGATTTACAGCAAGAGTGCGGGTGAGATTCTGCAGGGATTTATTGATGGGGCAGTTTCTAATGAACGAATATCGCCAGATGAAGAGAGGCAGATGAATGAAATTGCCAAGAATTTGGGAATTGATTTAAAGATAGGCGATAAATCGAAGGCTGTGTTGGATAGGTATAAGCT
>JAAZGI010000424.1 GCA_012511315.1 Clostridium sp. | reverse complement strand
TGGTGAGAAAACTAGAATCATCCCTGTAAAGGATGTAATTGAGCCACGAGTAAAGGTGGAAGGTGTTCCTGGTTTTGCCGGAGTAACTTCACAGACAGGACAACTAGGCCATGGTGCGTATAACGTACTTGAAGGGGTTGCCATTGTTACGATTGGAGATATTGTAGGTTTCCAAGAAGGTGTTATTGATATGTGGGGTGAGGGAGCTAAATGGACTCCGTTCTCTAAGACACTCAACTTAGTGGTTGACTTAACCGTTGTTGATGGACTAACTCCCCATGAACATGAATTAGCTGTGCGTATGGCAGGTCTTCTGACCTCTGAATACGTGGGACAGTTTGCAAAAGACGCTCCTGTTTATGAAACAGAAACTTTTGAAGTGGGATCAAACCCAGAAGAAACAGCCAAGTACCCAGATCTTCCTAAAGTAGTATATGCAGAAATGTTAATTACTCAGGGACTACTCCATGATTCTTATATTTATGGCGTTGATGCAAAACAGATTATCCCGACCCTATTGCATCCTCTGGAAGAGCTTGACGGAGCGGTTATTTCTGGAAACTGTGTTGCAGCATGTGATAAAATCACGACTTACCAACATCAGACCAACCCAGTAATTTTAGAATTACTTAAGAAACACGGTAAGGAGATTAACTTCCTTGGCGTAGTTATGGTACCAGAGTTAACAACCCTTGCTGGAAAGTATAGATCCTGTGATTTCACAGCAAAACTCTGTAAGCAGTTGGGAGCAGATGGTGTTATTGTATCTGAAGAAGGATACGGAAATCCTGACTCTGATTTAGTTATGATAGCTGAACGCCTAGAAAAACAAGGCATTAAGGCCGTTCTTATTACAGACGAATGTTCAGGATGGGATGGCGCTAGCCAACCACTAGCTGACGCGAAACCTGAAGCTAAAGCAGTTATTTCAACAGGAAATGTATCCCATGTTGTAACATTGCCTAAGGCAGATCGCATCCTAGGTGATCCAGAAGCAATTGCTAACTTAGCCGGCGGATGGGCAGGAGCTTATGATGCTGAAACTGGAATTATGAAATGTGAACTAAATGCTGTTATTGGCGCGACTTCAGAAATCGGATATCACAATCTGATGATTACAGAGTATTAGGACGAGGAGGAGAACAATGGAAAAAAGAATTTTATATTATTTGAATCAGTTTTTTGGCCAAATTGGCGGAGAAGACAAAGCTGACTTTGCTCCCGTTCTAAAAGAGGGTTCAGTCGGTCCAGCTATGGGATTCTCAAAGGAATTAGGCGATGCTGGTAAAGTAGTAGCAACTTTCATTTGTGGTGATAACTATATAAATGAAAATAATGAAGCTGCTTTGGCTGAGTTTAAGAAGGCGATGGATGAGGTAAAACCTGATTTAGTCGTTGTCGGTCCTTCCTTTAACGCTGGGCGTTATGGAATGGCTTCCGCTTTAATTGCTCAGTATGCGGTTGATAAATATGATGTACCAGTAGTATCTGGTATGTATGAAGAAAACCCAGGCCTTGAAATTACAAGATTAAAGGCTTATACCGTTCCAACTGGAAACAGTGCGGGTGATATGAGAGCTGCTTTGCCTAAAATGGCTGCAGTTGCTAAAAAGCTTTTAGCTGGAGAGCAGATGATTCCTGATGAGGATGGCTACTTCAAACAAGGAAAGCGAGTTACAGGATTCTCTGACAAGATTGGAGCCGTTCGTGCAGTGGAGATGCTGATGAAGCGTTTCAACAATGAACCTTATGTAACTGAAATGCCGATGCCTACCTTTGATTTAGTTGAGCCAGCAGCTCCTATTGCTGATTTGACAAAAGCTAGAATTGCTTTAGTTACAACCGGTGGTATTGTTCCTGTGGGAAATCCAGATCGGATTCAATCCGCTTCTGCTCAGAAATGGGGCAAATACAATATTGCTGACTATGATAATCTTGCAGGAGACTTTATTACAATTCACGGTGGATTCGACCCAATGTACTGTAATGAATCACCTGACCGAGTTCTTCCATTAGATTCTTTACGAAAAATGGAAAAAGAAGGTAAAATTGGTAAAGTTCATGAAATGTTCTACACCACTACTGGAACAGGGACAGCAGTTGGTAACTCTATAATTTTTGGTAAAGAAATTGGTAAAGAACTTAAGGAAGCCGGGGTAGATGGTGTTATTCTAACCAGCACGTGAGGAACTTGTACTCGTTGCGGAGCAACGATTGTTAAAGAAATCGAACGTTTTGGTATTCCAATAGTTCACATGGCGACAATTATCACAATTTCACAGTCTGTTGGCGCAAATAGAATTGTTCCCACAGTCGCGATCCCTCATCCTACGGGTGATCCAGCGATGG
>JAAZGI010000423.1 GCA_012511315.1 Clostridium sp. | reverse complement strand
CTTAGGGTCTTTATTAATAAAGCGTTCACTGGATTGACCCCATATACGTCTTTTTAGGTAGGCTACTTGGCTTTCCAACGTAGATATCTTTTCTTCTAAATTAGAGATGGTTTTCTCATAAGTGGATTTCAATGCATCCACATCTGTGCGGTCTTCAAGTTTACTTTTGAGCTGACTGTTCTGCTGATATAAACGATCAGTATTCTTGAGGAGCGTTTGGATGAGTTTGTCGGAAGTTTCTTTGTTTTCTTGCATCTGTTTTCTTTACTATTACGGGAGTAAAGATACGAATAATTAGTGAAATATACAAATAAAAATCACGCTAAAACTGTTTATTAATCAACCTTTCCAACGTTTTTTCTGCTTATATTTTCCGGGATCTAAACCCTGTACCATGAGCATCAAGTTTTGCCAAGAAAAAGGATGAACTTGCTCATTTTTATCGAAAAAAGGAAGCGTAAAACTACCCTCTTCAAGTTTCAAATAATAAATAACCAATCCGCCCGTTTCCATATGCAAAGCTTTCATACTTGTACAACTTCGGTTAATAAAAACAAAGACATCACCACTGCGAACACTTTGTTTCATATGGTCACTTACCAGTCCGCTAAGGGTGTAAAATCCTTTACGCATATCTGTAGGAAAAGGATAAAGGTAGTATCGCATCGAGTCGTTCAAATTAAACATGGCTATTTTGATTTAATAAGATTAGAGACTGGAGTTGTTTGATATCAGCTGTGCACGAGATGCGTACAGTCACACCATTGGGATAAACAATTTCAATAACATCACCGCAAGGTTGCAGCTTCTCTCTTAAAGTTTTACCCCCATAAATGGTATTATTGATTGGTGTTTGTGGTTTGTTGAAAATAATAGGAACAAATCCTGATGGTTGGTCAGCCTCTTGCTGTTGATCTTTAAGTTTCTTTTGCCAATAATAGAATCTACTCTGGTAAATGCCCTCGTTAATACAAAAATCTTTCACTGGAAGACCGCTCAGCTTATAACGATCATAAACACTTTCAAATTCTTTCTGATTCCACATATATTTTTTGGTTGCAAAGATAAAGTGGAAAAAAACAACCTGCGGGACGTGGTTTACCGAATGCTTACCATGAATGGAGAATCCTATAGGATAAAAGAAACTAAGAAAATGATGGGAGTATGAAGAGAGAAAAAGTAAAACACAGGAAAAAGCATTTTGATTTCCTTTTGCGGTACCGCAAAAGGAAATCAAAATGCTTTGCATAATTAAATTAATTGGTATACTTTTGAAATGAAATACTGGTATACTTTTGGATTGAAATAAACAATTCCCCACGTTTTATTCAACAGTTGCGCTTCCAATTTTCTTTTCTCGTCATCGAGCACACTGTTTTTCTGTGGTTTTTTCAATTCTCAGCATAATTTTCTCCATTTATCCCTCTTTTCTCTCTTTTTTTGGCAAAAAAAGACTCATTCTTCTTTTTCCAAAGATTTCTTACGCGTAAGATTCAATTTTCGACGGGCAATCGCCGTTTCTTACGGGTAAGAAATGTTTTCTCCCAGTTTGTTGTATATTCATATCGGATTAACATACATTTCAACTTTCAGAGAGCTTAAAATTAGCAATGGTTTGTTTTTTCACGAAATGATGGTTAGTCCTTTCTATAACACCTATAAAGG
>JAAZGI010000422.1 GCA_012511315.1 Clostridium sp. | reverse complement strand
TGAAGATTTTCTCGTCCGTTTAATAGGTTAATCAGTAATAAGCCGATGACGGCAAGCATACCGCCTGAAAAGGCATGAAGGATGCTGTCCCAAAAGGGAAAGCGATAGTAATAGTTGCGGACCTCACCAAGAAAAATGGCCATATAAAGAAAAATAAAGTACATAATTTGAATTCGATCGGGCACAACAATGTTGTAGCGCTTGTCTAGCCGTGAAGGGACAAACATGACGATAAAACCGACCAAGCATTGCAGGAGCGATAAAACATAGTCCTGACGTAGACTTTGTCCTTCAGGAGTCACCGTATTGTCTGAGATGGTGATTAGTCGCCAAGCAGAATAAAGAACTGCAAGGCCTAACAGAACGTGAATAGAAATACCAATGATCTTTCGAGCCTTGGTAGGATTTTTTTTGCGTACTGTTTTTGCCATTGTTTCATCTCCAAAAATAATAGTATCAGTTCTTTAGTAGCTTTTTAGGTAGTTGTTTGCATGAGTCAAGGAATTTAAAGATTTAGGCAAACACTATAAACGATATAATACACTACGAACTTTGTAAAGCCTACCTTGACTCAAAACCTGTTCAGGGACTCCAAGCTTAAGAGGGTTCAAGTTGAGTTTCGATTAAAGCTACTAGGGTTAAAATAAGCCTAGTGAAGAATTTAGTAAACTCAAAAAAAATGCTGAAGACATGGATCAATTCTGGTATGATCATTTAGAAAGTTTTTTTGTATCCATTTGAAAGGGCTAGAGTCGGAGCTTGAATCAATCTAACAGAAAGGATGGGTCTGCGGAATGACCAATAACCAGGAGACAGCTAAGAGGAAACGAATTGTGATTGCTCTAGGAGGAAATGCCCTAGGTAACACGCCAATGGAACAGATGGAAGCCGTTCGGATGACGGCAGAATCCATCGTTGATTTAATCAAAGAAGGCTATGAAATTGCCATAGCTCATGGCAATGGTCCTCAAGTAGGCATGATTAACTTAGCTTTTGAAGCAGCCGTAAATACGCAGGCAAATACCCCAGCTATGCCTTTTCCAGAGTGTGGAGCTATGAGTCAAGGATATATTGGCTACCATTTACAAAATGCCATATTGAATGAAATGAGAGGCAAAGGCGTGGTTCAGGATGTTGCAACCCTTGTTACCCAGGTGCTTGTAGATTCTTCGGATCCAGCTTTTAAGGATCCCACGAAACCAGTCGGACGGTTTTATTCAAAGGAAGAGGCCGATGAATTGACAGGGTCTCGAGGTTACATCATGAAAGAAGATGCCGGTCGGGGTTACCGTCGGGTGGTGGCTTCACCGAAGCCCATAAAAATACTTGGAATTCAGGCGATTTCAAGTATGCTCGATGCAGGCCACGTGGTGATTGCCGGCGGTGGCGGTGGTATTCCGGTTATTGAAAATGAAGTGGGTGCCCTAATCGGTGTGGCAGCGGTGATCGATAAGGACTTCACCTCAGAACTTTTGGCTGAATCCTTGAATGCAGATGCCTTCATCATCCTAACAGCAGTTGATCAAGTGGCCATTCGATTTGGTCAAGCTGATGAAGAGTGGTTATCCAAGTTGACAGCAAAAGAAGCAGAAGGCTATATGGCCAATGGTGAATTTGCGAAAGGTTCCATGTTACCTAAAGTGGAAGCTGCTCTAAAATATGCCCAATCAAAACCTGGTCGCAAAGCTTTAATCACGTCTCTTGCCAAGGCCAAAGAAGCCTTGGCTGGAACAACAGGGACATGGATTTCAGAATAAGCTAAAAAGCTTAAAAAGGTAAAAGAAAAATTTTGAAAATAAAAATGAAAAGCGTAAAAAGATAAATAGCTTAAAACAAAAAAGGCTTCAAAAGCTAAAAGGCCATGAGAAAGTAGCAAGACTAGCAAAAGAGATTGGCAAGATAGAATTATAAAAAAATTGAAAGACCTTTTCTTTAATAAGTAAAAAATGATATCGAATCAGAGTTCAGCAATTTACCTAAATTCAATAAAAAGGAGTGATCTTGTCCAGCAGATGGAATCGATCACTCCTTTTTTGATGGATTGAAAAGTTTGAGTGTATACGATGGTTTATAATAGAGATAGAAGAGCTTAAATAAAGAATCAATCAAAGACACACTTTCCAGCAAAGTCCGTGAAAAAGTCCCTTGAACCCATAGGGCAATTGGTAAGGGGAGGACTTTCATCCGCTTTCTTATTTTAAGGAAATTCGATGTATAGTCTAAGATGTAGAGGAATTAAAATGGCAGGTATTTAACCCTGCAGAAGGATAACTAGTGATGCTAAAACACAAATAGGATAGAACATAAACTAGGAGGTAAAAAAATGAAACTCGTTGTATTGGATGGATATACCCTTAATCCAGGCGATTTAAGTTGGCAACCATTAGAAAAGTTCGGGGACTTGACAGTGTATGACCGAACTAAACCAGAGCAAGTAGTGGAGAGAATCAAAGATGCTGATATTGTGATTCTTAATAAAGTTGAGATGACTCGGGAATTCTTAGCTGAGGCGAAACAATTAAAATATATTACAATACTGGCCACAGGCTATGATCACGTTGATTTAAAGGCTGCTAAAGAAATGGGAATTGTTGTTTCCAATGTT
This sequence comes from Clostridium sp., assembly GCA_012511315.1. GTDB lineage: Bacteria > Bacillota > Clostridia > Clostridiales > Clostridiaceae > JG1575. Next base: position 86 of record JAAZGI010000422.1, on the reverse strand, counting down.
CCAACTTATGGAACGGACTCAGTGGCTCAGTTCACCATGGCACTTATCTTAGAATTAGCTCACCAAATTGGTCAATATAGTGAGGC
>JAAZGI010000064.1 GCA_012511315.1 Clostridium sp. | reverse complement strand
GAATAATTTAAAATCCAATATAAGATTTAAATAAACCCGGCCCCCTACTTAACCCAAACGGTTGAGTAGGGGGCCGGGTTATGCTTTAGAAAATGAGCCTTAATTTACAAATATAAACAGGCCATTATTAAAGTTAATCAAGCTCAGTGATGGAGTCGGAAACACCAAAGTTTAGGAAGCCGGTAATGCCTCTTTCTTTCAGTTTGTCTAAATAAGGTCCCATTTTTTTAGGACGTTCGAGGAGACTCACTGTATATTGATCTCGAATGGCTTCAGCTTCTTGAAAGGCTTCGTGGAATTGGTCGGGTTCATAGAACATGGCAATTTTCTTTTTTTGATTCGGAACCGTAAAGTTATTATCCATTAAGATGGAGAATATACGTTCAAACCCAATGGAAATTCCAACGGCGGGCACATCGTTTTTAATAAACTTGCCAATGAGGTCGTCATAACGTCCGCCTCCGGCAATAGCGCCTCTAAATTCCTTTGATTCGATTTCAAAGACTGTGCCAGTGTAGTAGCCTTGACCACGGACCAGGGATGGATCAAAAACCACGTTATAATCGACATCATCATATTTACCCTTATTAATTTGAGCAAGACGCTCTGACTCATCGATGATGTGGCGTAGGTTGTCGGCAGCTTGTTTTTCAGAAATCCGATCGGCCATAGCAGCCAAGGTAAAATCCCCAGATTCTAATTGCTGCTTTAACTGATCAATGGCAGCTTTTGAAAAATCTTTTCCCGTGAGTTCATCACAAACACCATCAACGCCTATTTTATCTAGCTTATCAAAGGAGATGCAAACAGAATCTAACTGATCATTGGCAAAGCCCATACCTTGCAACATGGACTTAAGAACTCGGCGATCATTGACTTTAACGGTGAACCGCTTAATGCCGATGGCAATCAATGCCTCAGAGGCAACGTGGAGCAATTCGATTTCTATATTGGGAGAAGAAGAACCTATCACGTCAATATCGCATTGGGTAAACTCGCGAAGACGCCCTTTTTGAGGACGCTCGGCCCGATAAACAGTACCCATTTGGATCACCTTAAAAGGATATACCAATTTCCCTTGGTTGTTGGCCACATAGCGACTTAAGGGAAGGGTTAAATCATAACGCAGACCAATATCAGTAAGGTCATCAGAAGAGCCTTTAGCCATTGCAGATTCTAGCTTTTGACCGCGTTTAAGAATTTTGAAAACAAGATTTAAATTGTCGCCCCCTTCACTTTTATCAAGGTTTTGAGAATCCTCTAAGATCGGTGTCACGATGCGGTCATAACCATAGTTACGATACACACTAAGGATTTTATCTTGTAAATAATCGCGAATTTCAGCTTCATTGGAATTGTAATCGTTGGTTCCTTTAACGGGAGTTGTTTTCATATAGTACACCAGCCTTTGCCGTATTTTTATTTTATAGTTATAAGGATTGAATGGATTCATTGGGTGGAGCTTAATGAATCATCTCTTATCATCTATCTTACTACAGGTTAGATTTCTGTAAAAGCTTAAGTCATGAAGAAGAGATGGTGAACTCATGAAAGCAGGCAGATGAAATCGCCAAGAGAGATTAATAGAGCAAAAAGAGGAATGGGGAGGGCAGAAGACAGTTAAGGCAAACTAATAAAAGCTAATAGTTTTTAAATATGACAGAATAAAGGCCCCCTTTATGGTGAACAGGAGTTTTTGCTTCACTGTACTTCATAAAGGGGGTCTATTAAAGCTGTTGGCTTATTCTATTTTCTGGTTATTCCTAAGGTTAAGCGATTTGGCTTTCTCTTGAGAAGGTACGGATGGATTCATTAAAAGACATCCGACTATCAATGGATTTCGATAACTTAGGTCCTTGGCTGGTGTCACCCATTAATATACCAGCGACTAGTTCATCAGCTTTAAATAAAAGCTTGACGTAACCTGACTTGGGATTTCCAGAGACAAAGGATTTTAAAGTAGGATCATCGAAATTAACAGAACCGGTGGAGAATATTTTGGTGCCGAGGGCATTAAAAATGGTGTTAAGGACGTAGGGTTTCATCTCAGTCCGTATACCGGCGGCATTTTGACCCGCAGCCTTTCCGCTAGCCATGGCAAAGCCCCAAGTTCCATAGACGATGCCATTGTATTGGGCTACATCGCCACAGGCATAAATGTTGGTTTCAGAGGTTTCGGTATACTTATTAATAACAATGCCTCGGTCCGTTGCAATGGTTTCACCAAAAGACTCAAGGTTTGATCGAATGCCGATAGAAAATAAAATGAGATCGCAATCAAGGGTTTTTCCTGATATTAACTCAACCCCTTTGAGGGTGTCACCGTCATATTTGATTTCTTTGACGGAGTCGCCAAGAATAAATTTTGCGCCAAAGTTTTCCGTTTCTTTTTGGAACAAAGCTGCAGTAGTGGAGTCCAGTTGACGAGGTAAAAGTCGAGGAGCAAATTCAACTACGGTAACGTCTAGACCTTGTCCCATTAGTGTACTAGCGGCCTCAAGGCCTAACAAACCACCACCTATTACTAGGGCTTTACGGGATTGTTTCAATCGCTGACCAAAGGTTTTGGCATCCTCTAAATCACGAAGGGTGAAAACGCCTGGACGCCTTTTAATGGAATGGGAATCAACGGAAGTTAAAATAGGATGGCCCACTACTTCTACCGGGGGAACAAAGTTATGAGCGCCAGTTGCTAAAATAAGCTTATCCCAGGGGAGGACTTCTCCGCTGCTTAACTTCACGGTTTTCTTTTCTTTGTCAATGGAAGAAATCTTCCCTTGGATGGATCGAATCCCTTTTTCTTTATAAAAATCGCCCTTGGTCATAAAAAAACGTTCTTCAGGTACTTCGCCTACTGCATAATTTATAAGCTGAGTACGCATATAAGTATTTTTGTTTTCTTCCCAAATAAGCGTTATGTCAGATGGGTCGTGAGTCTTTAAAAGTTCCTGTAAGGCACTGTGGCCGGCGATGCCGTTGCCAGCAATGATAATTTTATCCATTTATAATGTTCCTCCGAAGTGAATAATAATAGGGTATGTTTGTCTTTGGAAAAGACGGGTTAAAATCCATTGGAAAATAAGTGAAATATAATTAAATAACAGCCTAAATATTCTCAGAAAACAAAAGGCTAAAAATGATTTCATTGACTATTATATATCAGGATTTCAAAAAGTCTCTCAGTTCCAGGTTAACATTGTATGAACATCCTAAAGTCAGTGAGAAAGCCTGATAAGACCTGTCAATGATCTCTTTGATCGTCAAGTTTTCACAAAGAATACCGCTGAGATAAAACCTTGAAAACCTAAAACTTTATTTAAAAAACAACAAAGTTTAGTTCAAAAGTCCGAATTTTAAGAGATGGTTAAAGGCTAAAAAAGCTCTAATGTAAAATAAAATAAAGTATTATGGGAATAAATTAAAGGAGTGTATGGATTAAAACCAATCTATAGGCAAAACAAAAGATAATATAAAACGAGGAGCAAAACCAACAAGTAAGGTTTGAAGTAAACCAGAAGTAAACCAGAAGTAAAACTAGGAGAAAAACCAATAAGTAATGTTTGAAGCAAACCGGAAGTGAAACTAAAAATAATGCTTGGAATAATGCTTGGAATAATCCTTGAAGTAAAACCTGAAGCAATAATAAAAATGGATTATTAATAGAGAAAACAGATGTTTCATTGTTAAAGAAAGCTGGGGATATTATAATGAATTAACAAGGAAAAAAGGTGATGGACGATGATTTATGGAATAGGTTGTGATTTGATTAAAATTAGTCGAATCCAAAGAGCTTTTTCAGATGAAATAAAGTTAAGTCGCTGCTTTACAGAGAAAGAGATCCAGTTGTTTGATGGGCGAGGGGAGCGGATTGCTGGTAATTTTGCAGCCAAGGAAGCGGTAGCCAAAGCGTTGGGAACAGGTTTCCGGGGATTTTCTTTGAAAGATATTGAAATCCTTCGCGATGAACTTGGGCGGCCTTTTATGACGGCGGACTCACTAAAAGATGTTTTAACGAAATTAAAAATTAATGACCGATTAAAGGTTCATCTGTCTATTTCCCATGAAAAAGAATTCGCCATGGCGACCTGCATGATTGAGCGAGTCAAGCTTTAAAAATTTAACAAATATACGATGCACTGTCCGAATATTTTTGGGCAGAAATTACTGTGCCGATGGTTGTGGGGACAGGTATCAGTTATTGATTTCCCTAGGAGGAACCGACGAATATGAAAATAGCAACAGCTAAAATGATGAAAGAGCTGGATCAGTTCGCCATCGAACAATTAAAGATTCCCTCTATGATTCTTATGGAGAACGCAGCCCTCAAGGTCATCCAGCATTTGGATATGGACCAAAGCTATTTTGTAGTGATTTGTGGATGCGGAAATAATGGTGGGGATGGCTTGGCGGTTGCCCGCCATTTATTTAACTTGGGCAAGGATGTGGATGTTTATTTTGTATCCGATGACAACAAGGCTACTCCAGATACATTGATGAATTTAGACATCTGCCGACGCATGAAAATTAACATCATCTCAGTTCATGAAGAGGCTGATTTATGGGACCTGCGTGAGGCAGTTAATGATGCTGACACAGTCATCGATGCCTTATTTGGGATTGGCCTGTCACGTCCATTAGTGGGGATCCATAAAGAAATTATTGAAATTATCAATGAAATGAGTAGCAATACAGTTTCCATTGATATTCCATCGGGTTTAGATGCTGATACGGGTCAAGTGCGGGGAAGTGCTGTGAAAGCACATCGTACCATCAGTTTTTCCTGTTACAAAAAAGGGTTTTTAAATTATGCAACCATTGAATCTTGTGGTGAAATTATTGTGGAAAACATCGGAATTCCCGACCAGTTTTGCGATACCATGGGAAGTCATGAATACTTAGTGGATCAAGCCACAGTGCGTGGATTAATTCCGATGCGATCACGCACTGGATATAAAGGTGATTATGGGAAAATCTTAGTAGTAGCCGGATCACCTGGTTATACAGGTGCTAACAAAATTGCCTCTGAGGCAGCCTTGGCATCGGGTGCAGGACTAGTTACTGTATCCTCAGATGTTCGAGTAATTGATTTAATTGCTGAGCATGTTCGAGAGTCAATGACTATTCATCCATCTCAAATTGAAAAAGCGGTGACGGAATGCAATGTGATTGCCTTTGGGCCTGGAATGGGAAATACAGAGGCGACTCGACTTTTATTAATGCGCATTATTAAAAAACTTCGAGAAGAAGGCAAGTCAGACACGGTTTTGGTTTTAGATGCCGATGGTCTTAACGTGTTAGAAGGACGAACAGAACTTTTAGAGAATATTGGTGTGCGAGTCATTCTGACTCCTCATTTTGGAGAAATGGCTCGTTTAACGGGAAAAAGTGTGGAGTTCATTAAAAAAAATCGCATGGATGTGGCTAAGAAATTTGCTGCCAAGCACAATGTAACCCTGGTTCTTAAGGGCCACAACACCATCATTTCTGACGGTGTTAGTAACTTTGTTAATCCCACAGGTTCCTCTGCTATTGCAACTGGGGGAATGGGGGACTGCTTGACGGGAATGATTGCAGGGTTAGCTGGGCAGGGTCTAGAACCTATGGAAGCAGCGATTGCGGCAACCTACCTTCATGGCTGGATTGGTGATGAGCTGGCAAAAACTAGGTACTCCGTCATGGCATCAGAAATCATCAGTCGGATTCCTTTTGAACTAAAACGAATGGTGGAGGAAGCTAATCACAAGGATTAAACCTGCTAAATTTATTTGGATGAGGGAAGAGTTTACTAATCTGAAGTATCCTAAAATTTAGAAGAAATCGGATGATCGGCGATCTTTTGACTAAACTTGAGAAGATCATTGTAGAATCTAAAGAGTGGTAATTGTTCAAGATTGAGAGGAGAAAGAAAAAGTGGATAAGTATTTTGCTGGTCGTCCAGCATGGGCGGAAATTGATTTAGGCAGACTAAAAGAAAATATTAAAAATATCCAAAAGCAGGCCAAGGGAAAAAGGGTCATGTGTGTTGTTAAGGCCAATGCCTATGGCCATGGTATGATTCCAGTGGCAAAAGCGATGCGGTCTGTAGGCATCCAAGATTTTGCTGTAGCAATTCTCAATGAGGCTTTAGAGCTGAGAGCAGATGACCCCACATCCTCGATTATGATTCTGGGCTATACGCCAGGAGATATGGCAAGACCAGCGGTGGAACAAGATATGACGGTTACAGTTTATTCCCTGGATGAGGCCAAGGCTTTTTCGACTGAGGCAGTGCAGCAAAATAAAAAAGTGAAATTAGCAGTAGCTTTGGACACAGGAATGTCTCGGATTGGCTATCGTCCAGGCCAAGAATCCTTGATGGAAATTGTCCAAATAGCAAAGCTTCCCCATGTTATTTTAGAAGAATTATTTACTCATTTTTCTACAGCGGATGAGGCTGATAAAACCTACTCCAGTGGTCAAATCGAGAAATTTATTAAAATGAAGCAAGACCTTGAGGATCAAGAGGTATATTTTAATCATTATCATATGGCCAACTCAGCAGCAATCATTGATTTGCCACAAGCTCATTTTGATACGGTTCGTCCTGGAATTATTCAATATGGTTATTATCCTTCCGATGACGTGAATAAAGAACATCTTAAAATCCAACCTATTCTTTCTTTATACGCTGGTATAGCGATGGTGAAAGATTTAGAAGCTGGAACTCCAGTAGGCTATGGCAACACCTGGGCAGGATTAGCCGATTCAACCATCGGCACTATTCCGGTGGGTTATGCTGATGGTTATAATCGGTTATTATCCAATAAAGGCAAGGTACTTTTTAAAGGAAAAGAGCTACCTATTCGCGGACGAGTCTGCATGGATCAATTTATGATTGAATTAACCGAAACCCCTGAAGTGAAAAAAGGCGATGTGGTGACCCTTTTAGGTGAAGATGGCGATGTATCCTATTGGGCCGATGAGATGGCAAGAGACCTTGACACGATTTCCTATGAGATTACCTGTAATATAGGTGCCCGGGTGCCAAGAAAATACATTAATGAGTAAAACCCTCTAATTGTGCGTGGTAAGTGCTTAGAGCCAGTTTTAGAACGTCGATTCATCAGCTGAAATCAAAGCCTGTGAAATTGAAAACAAAACTAAAGACTGATATAATAAGCGTGTCAGAAAAGCGGCGGGGAAACCTTTGCTAATCATATGGTTTCATAGCCTGTCGCATTTTATAATAAATTAAAAACGGGCCTCCTATTTAGGGGGCCTTTTCCGTGGAACAATAAGTTCCATTGGAAAGAGGGGAGGATGTAAATTGCCTAAGAATTTCTTAAAAGAGTATTTCATGATCGCATTGGGGGCTACGCTTGTCGCTCTTGCACTGCATTTCTTCTATTTTCCTGCCCAATTGGCGGCAGGTGGAATTTCCGGTATGGCCGTTATTTTGTCCCAGTTTTTACCCATTGCAAAACCAACAATTCTTTTAGTTTTAAACGTAATTTTCTTTCTGATTGGGTTTATCGTTTTAGGTAAGGTGTTTGGAGCTAAAACAATTTTTGCTTCTTTTTACATTACTGCACTACTAGAAGTCTTGCTCCGAGTATTTGGTAGCATCGTGTTGACACAAGATATGTTCCTTAACACAGTTTATGCAACGGCGCTTAGTTCAGTTGGAATGGCGATTGTTTTTAACTATGGAGGATCAACGGGTGGAACGGATATTATAGCTAAGATTATTAGCAAGTATTTTCACACGGATGTAGGCAAGTCCTTATTAATAGTTGACTTTTTCATCACTGCCACCGGATTTGTAGTATTCGGTTGGGAAGTTGGATTATTCTCATTACTTAGCGTTCTCTTTAATGGAGCTATGATTGACCGCTTCATTGAAGGTACTCGCACAGCTAAGGAAATTATGATTATCAGCAATAAAAGCGAGGAGATCAGGCGTTTTATTACAGAAGAACTGAATCGAGGCTGTACTCTTTTAAATGGTTATGGAGGATATACTCGAATGAACACAGAAGTTGTTTATGTTGTCCTAAATCGGCGGCAGTATGTACAACTGCGTAACCATATTGTGAAAGTGGATCCTCGGGCATTCCTATCTGTTAGTGAAGTTCGTGAAGTACTGGGAGAAGGATACCAGGATATCTCTTTGTTTTAAACTCATTTCAAAACACCGGCAAGGGATTGTCGGTTTTTTTGTCTTTATTGCATCTTCATATGCATGTGTGAAAATTAAGTTCTATAATCTATAGTAAGAAGCCTAGTGGTTAGAAGTCGGAACGATTTCAGATATTTAAGATGAAAATTTTAAGCTATTTTTTTGAGTGGCGGTCAGTCTAAATTTTAATAAAGAAATGGATTGGGTTCTTTTAGAGGGGAAACATTATGGAGCTGTTAATGGGATTGAAGAGTCTATTTGGTAGCACATAGGGAGCTAAGTTTTTTACTGATTTGGCTGAAAATTAATTGGTAGAGAATAAAAATAGATGGGCGACATGGTATTTGTTTTGCACAAACCTATTGATACTTCTATACAAAAGCAAATGAACAGCCACTAAAGTAAGTGCTGTAAGATGAAATGGGCTACTGATGGTAGCCGTTAGGACAAAGGAGCAAAAAGCTAATGATCGAATTCGAACATGTTACTAAAGAATTTAAGAGTGTAACAGCGCTCAAAGACTTTTCAGTCAAAATTTATGACGGAGAGTTTGTTTTTCTCATCGGGGCATCCGGTGCAGGTAAATCGACTTTCATAAGACTAATGTTAAGAGAGTTGACGGCAACAGAGGGCAAGGTTTTGGTTAACGGTATTGACGTGGCAGGGCTAAAAGATCGTGAGATTCCAGCTTACCGACGAAGTATTGGTATGGTTTTTCAAGACTTTAAACTGATTGATCGGATGAATGTCTACGAAAATGTAGCCTTTGCTATGCGGGTTACCTCTGCAAAAAAAAGTCGAATTGAAGAGCGTGTACCACAAGTTTTGGAAATGGTGGGATTAAAGGGACGAGAGACAGCTTTTCCCAATGAATTATCTGGGGGAGAACAGCAAAGAGTTTCAGTGGCTCGAGCTTTGGTTAATGAACCCAATATCTTGATAGCTGATGAACCCACGGGGAATTTAGATCCGGATACCAGTTGGGAGATAATGCGTTTGCTATTGCGTATTAACGAGCAAGGAACCACAGTGATTATGGCTACCCATGGCAAAGAATTGGTGGATGAAATGAATAAACGCGTATTGACCTTTGACCAAGGAAATTTGGTCCGGGACGTGTTGAGAGGACGGTATACGGAAAATGAATAATTTTTTTGCATCTTTTAAAAATGCCTTTAAGTCTTTGGTAAGAAACTTATCAGTGACCTTAGCCTCTGTGGCTACGGTGTCTGCGACCATCTTAATTTTCGGTGTGTTTTTAATGTTGGCTCTTTCAATCAATAGCTTGGTCCAAACCATGGAAGAACAAACGGTTGTAAGAGTGTTTCTCACCGATCAGGCAACCCAAGTAGAAAAAAATGAATTAGAAGAAGTGTTGCGATCCAGGGAAGGCGTTCAAGAATTGACCTATGAAGATAAGGTGGAAGCCTTTAACAATGCCAAGGCTTCCTTGGCTAAGGATTCTAATTTATTGGATGGCTTTTCAGCGGAGGAAAACAATCCGTATCCTAGTTCCTATATCGTTTCTCTCGATAAACCAGAGTTCGCTGAAGGCCTTGTCGGGGTTGCGGTTCATCAACCTGGGGTTGAATCGGTGGCTAATGATTCAGACACAGTGAATACTTTAATTAATTGGGCCAAGACAATTCGGCTCATTGGGGTTATAATATTTGCAATACTCATTTTAATTTCTCTCTTCCTCATCGGGAACTCTATTAAGTTGGCAGTCTTTGGCCGAAGGCAGGAAATTGAGATTATGAAATTCGTGGGAGCAACTAATTGGTTTATACGCTGGCCTTTCATTATTGAAGGGATGATTATTGGTGTGTTGGGAGCCGCTTTAGCCGTGGTAGTACTCTACTTCGGATACCGTTATGGTTACACACAACTGCGTTTTAGCATACCTTTTATTAGTCTACCTGATCCCTCAGTGATCATTAAGTGGCTTAGCTGGCAATTTGCCCTAGCCGGTATGGTGATTGGAGCCTTGGGATCTTTCCTATCGATTCGTAAACATTTGAATGTGTAAACATAAATAAGAAGGTGTTTTAAATTGGATCAATTTCCAGATCAGAATAATACCCCTCATCATGGCGAGGAACAGAAGAATCGTACAACGCCCATTCTCATCGCTGGCTTTATCGTCTTAGCCTTAGGCTTTTTAGCAGGTTGGCTTTTAGGAAATCAAAAGCCGGTAGATCCTTTTCAGTCCATTGTGCCACCAGTAACGTCCCAGGGAACCAATGGAAATGAAGTGCAAGCGCCAGCAAACTGGAGTAAGCTCACCATGATCAAGGATCAGATTTACGAGATCTATGACGGTCCTATTGATGAAAATGCCATGCTTGAAGGAGCCATTAAAGGGATGGTGGATTCCCTTGGTGATCCATACAGCCAGTTCTATAATGCAGAAGAATACAGTGAATTAAACTCAGATAGTACTGGGAAATTTGTAGGCGTCGGAATTCAAATTAATGTTCAAAATGACGAAATTGTGGTGGTTGCCCCCATTGATGGGAGCCCGGCTAAAGAAGCAGGAATCATGTCTGGTGACGTCATCGTACGAGTGGATGGCAAGGTGTATACCGGTAAGGATATGAATGAAGCCGTCGACTATATGCGAGGTGAGGTGGGTGATCCGGTGACCTTAACCATTCGGAGAAATGAAGAAGAAATAGACTTTGAAATCATTCGACGAGAAATTACAACCAAAAGCGTTCGATATGAAATGCTAGCAGACGATATGGGATTGATTACGGTGTCACAGTTCACTCAAAATGTAGACAAAGATTTTAAAAAAGCTTTAGATCAATTAAGCGCAGATGGCGCAAAAGGCTTTATTCTTGATTTACGCGGTAATCCCGGCGGCTATCTACAGGAGTCGATTAGAATGGCTTCAAACTTTATTCCCGAGAATCAAATAGTTGTCTCAACCATCGATAAACATGGTAACCGGGAAGAAGATTTATCTAAGGGTGGCGATTATATTGGGACACCTCTTGTGGTCTTAGTTGATGTGGGTTCAGCTTCCGCCTCTGAAGTTGTAGCTGGTGCCCTAAAAGATTATGATGCTGCCACATTGGTTGGGCAAAAGACATATGGAAAAGGCATTGTTCAAACCATTATGGACCTAGATGGTGGCGAAGGATTAAAGCTCACTGTGGCATCCTACTATTCACCCAAGGGAACGAATATTCATCAAATTGGAATTAGTCCAGATATTAACATAGCTTATCCAGATGATATTCCAGCGGTTGATTACAGCCAAGAAAAAGATACTCAGCTACAAAAAGCCATTGAGGTTCTCCAAGAGAAGCTGGAGCAAGCGGATTAGATGAGGATGCTTTATTAACGGCATTAAACTAAATTGACAGCAATTAACTAAAAAAATGTAAGATTAGCTTGGTGCTAAATTGCTAATAAAACAGGGCTTGTAGCCTCCAGATGGAGTATACAAGCCCTGTTTTTGGTTTAATACAGGAGTTATAAGCTTGGGAGAACATGTCATTCTACCAAACCTT